>JAZDDD010000762.1:0-6775 GCA_036679545.1 Gemmatimonadota bacterium
CACCGGGTTCCACCGAGATTCCACGCAGTAATTCGCTTTCGGCACCGGAAACTTCCCCCGGCCTGACTAACACGTCATACGTCCCGGCCGTCAGTGTGAAAACGTACGGATTCGAACTCGCCGACGCATACGTTACACTCGCCGCGATCTCGGTTGTCGTTCCGGCGATATAGACCCTAAGTCCTGAGCGAGACACCACACCATTTCTGGTTACACCAACGGCCAACTCCCCTACGCTGAAATCAACGATGTGTTCTACCGTTTCACCATTGAGGATTTCGATTCCCTCGAGCGTTTGGTGGGCATCGCCTTCAACGCCAACCGCGCCAACCCGCACGTCATACACACCCGCCGGCAGCGGGAAGACACGGGGATTCGTCTTTGGCGACGTGTACGTCCGCCCACGGCCAGCCTCCTCGCCTCCACCCGATGGCGTGACATTGATCCCGACATCCATCAATTCTCCGTCTCTTGTTGCCGTGATCGACAGCCACCCGCCGACGAAAGGCGGTTCCTCAACCGTGGTGCGTAAGGCAGCCGCAAGCTCCTCCGCATCACTCGCGCTGATGTACTGACCACCACCAGCCTGCGCCGTACACTCGAGCTGCGAGGTGTCGACCTCGCCAACGCCGAAGCCTACGACATGCATGACCACGTTCACCCCACGCGCACGCGTATCACGCACGAGTTGACACGGATCACCGCCGCACGTCTCGAGGCCATCGCTCACCAGGACGACGGATGCGGGTCCGTCGTGTTCGGCCAGCATGTCGATGGCTTTCCGAATTGAGGCCGTGATTGGGGTACGACCAACCGGATTCAGCGCGTCTATCTCCCGATTGAGGGCCGCTCGGTTGATCGAGCTAAGTGGCACCAACGTTTGGATGTCGCTACAGTCCCGCTGGCGGCGATGGCCGTATGCAATCAAGCCGATGTGCGTATCGTCCGAGAGTTCTGACACAACATTCTTGAGGGCACCCTGTGCCATCCGGATCTTGTAACCGCCGTCGAGTTCCTCCCACATCGAGCCGGATGCGTCGATTATCAGAACGACAGCCGAGGACGGGAAATCAACCTCTTGGGCATGCGCGGCGTTGGACAGCATGGGTCCCGCTAGCACCCCAAAAGCCAAACAGAGAAACGCCACTCCCTCATGGAGAGAGTTGGGCGTGGAATTATGCGGTTGTAGTTGCATTGCCAGTCACTTTTGCAGGTTACGGTTGTTTCTCATGATGCGGTTAGATCCGACTCGCGGCAATAGCCCGGTGTTACGCCTGCCTATGTCAAAACGGTGAATTGAGCTGAATACCAATCGTGGGGCGAAGGGAAAACAAGTTCTGTTGATTGCCTCGAAGCTTCGGCTTAAAAAGCCCGGCAAGTTGAAAACGTACAAACCCCAGCAAGCTCACGCTGGTGTAGAGTTCGGTCACAAACCGCGTACACGGCCTCAGCGCCTCGTTGGATAAATCGCATTCGCCGCCGCCAAATGAATCGGTAGTCGAAAACTGGTACCCAGCCCGGATACCGACTCGTGTTTGAGCCAATGGCCGTCCGAGAACTTCGAACTCGAGACCGGCTTTTGGTACGAAGGCGAAGTACGTATCCGCGCTACTAAAGATGGTCGACAGTCCATCGAATCCGAGCGCAACACTTAACCGCAGCCACTGCAAACTGAAACCGTTGACCGTCGCACTGTATCCAATCTCTCCACCGAGACCGAGGCTGGCGTGGATGGAATGACGCGGCGGGACATACCCCAGAGAAATGTCAATGCCAATACGACCCAAAACTGCCAATGCCGTCCGGTTGCCCGGCTGCGCTCGCGCATAACCGTGCACCATGGCATGCGCCAACCGGATCAGCTGATCACGAGCGTATCGGGCATCCTCTCGTCGCAGCCCCAAATCACGAAAGTGAAATTGATAAAGCCCAAGGAGTCGCAGTTGATAGTCGAGAGGATCTTCGTCGTCTTCACGACGACGCTCAGCATCGCTGATCGTTGAGACACCCGGCACGATTGTCCTTGGGCCGCCCGTCATAGCCGCATTGCACCGCCGGTGTTCCACCGCAGTCACGTGACCACCCATATTCGCCACACGACGACACTGGTCCGCCATTCGGTCGACTGAGAGTTGAAGGAGGATTCGGAAATCCAGCAGGTCCTCGCCTTCGCATGCTTGTACATCACCCACGCCATCGAGTATGGCCCGAAGACAGGTAAACGGCCTCCACGCATTTACAAGTTCATCGTTCGCATCGCGGAGTAGTTCCATCTCCACATCAGGTATGTCTCGGCCGAGCGGATGCTCTCGTACGCTGCGCGCGGCGTTGTACATGCCAAGATAGAAATCAAATTCGCGAAACGAACGCTCGAGCAAACCGGTGAAGACATTGGATATCTGTGGAAAGAACGTACGCCCCACCAACAACCGGGTTCGCAAGATAGGTTCCTGCTCGAAGACCGACACGAGTTCACTCGATTCACCGCTATCGACCATCCCGAGCAGTAACTTGGCAATGCCGATCGCACCGGTGGCTTCACCGTCGTCCTGGGATTCCGACATGGCAGGATACGCCAGCGCCTTCGGGTCGAGGAAATAGAAGTTCGCACTTTCTAATACAGCTGTTGCGACACCGTCGGCACGACTGAGTTCACGCATCGATCGAACAGCCAAACCAAGCGGTTGGTTGTCGAAAATTCCTCCGTCAAAAAACGCGGCAGATTGCGCATTTGTCGGTGTACACGGCGCCGGCGATGGCAGATCAGGGTCACTGAGGCAGTGCGCGACGTAGACCGGTGCGAAGGCAAAGGGAACGGCCGCAGACGCGAAGATCACGTCCATGAGGGCCGAAAACGGATCGACGTCCGGGCCATCCAGCGGCAATAGAAACTGTGACGCCGGGGAACTACTGTCAAAGACGTTCTGAACTGACGGCGCAACACCGTCTCCCCGACCGGTTATTCTCACTAGCACGTTCTCGAGTGATCGGGGAAGACCCGGCAGTCCCGGTGCGAGTACCACACTTCGCGGAATCGCGCGTGTCATCGTCGCGCCAAGATAGACATCGCAATCTTCTGGCAACCCCGCTTCCCACAACGTCTGCACACGTTCAACAAGTGGTGCAGAGGCACGGGTCGTCAGCATGCTGGTGCTCTCAATTCCATCGGCGTCGAACAATTCGTTGATGCCGACCGGTATCCAAGCCTCCCAATAAAGACTTCTGTGCGGATCGGGCTCAGCCGCAGAACAGGCCGTCAAGACAGTAAGGAATGCGTTGATCGCGCCCGCCGACGCGCCAGTGAAAACGCGGGGTTGCAGCGGCCGACCGGCCGCGCGGCTGGCGTGACCCATATAAAAGAGATGCCCGGCCATATACGCGCCTTTGGCGCCGCCACCGCTTATGGTGAGTGCAAGCGGAGCAGACTCCGTACTCTGCGCCGCCGCCCCGGCTACGTCGAGCCAAAGGGAAGCCACAAACAACGAGACGAACGCTACGGGCGCAACACGTACCGCCCTAACGCTTAACTCAATGGCGCGGTGTCGAGATTTAACCCTCAGGCGCCAACCCAAACACGTAAACCACTTGCCCAGCCGGTATGACGACATATTGCTTCCCGTCAAGGCCGAAACTCATCGGGTTCGACCGGGCACCTCCACCGGCATAGAAGTTCCAAAGCGCTTCACCCGAGTTTGCATCCAACGCAAAGATGTCCCCCTCGTTACTGCCGCCAAACACCAATCCACCCGCGGTGGACATGACACCGGCCCAAGGAGGACTCAGCAGTGGGAAATCCCAAGCGTGTTCTCCAGTCAACGCATTCAGCGCCCGTACCGCTCCACTTGCATCGTCACCGGAAATAGCCTGCTCACCACCACCCATGAACGGTTGACCGGGTTCGTACTCCACCTCCGCCTTATAGTACACGGAACCCATCTCTCTAACTGCAACGTAGAATAAACCGGTTTCCGGACTGTAACTCGGACTGAACCAGTTGGTTGAACCCTGCAGACTGGGCCACACCAAGGTGCCTTCGACGGTTGGCTCCGTGTTGGGTTTAACGATTGGCCTGCCATTGGTATCGAGTCCATCCGACCACGTCTGCTTCGAGTACTCACGCCCGGCCAGGAACTCGCCGGTCTCACGATCCAGGACATAATAAAACGCGTTGCGATTTCCGTTCACTACGAGCTTACGTTCGCGGCCATCGATTTCGGCGTTCACGAGAATGGGAATTTGGTTCGCATCCCAATCGTGGACATCGTGGGGCGTGTACTGGAAATACCAGACGATCTCGCCGTTGTCGGGGTTCAAGGCGAGGATGGAACAGGTGTACAGGTTGTCGCCCGGACGCATGTCGCCGTTCCAATCGGGCGCGGGGTTCCCAATCATCCAGTAGAGTAGATTGAGTTCGGGATCGTACGAACCGGTGAGCCATGTGGAACCACCACCCGTTTTCCATGAATCACCCTCCCAAGTTTCACTACCGGGTTCGCCGGGTGCCGGTACCGTGTAGCGGCGCCACGCCAGCACACCAGTCTCGGCATCGTACGCGTCAACAAATCCGCGCACGCCGGCCTCGGCGCCACTCACCCCGACAATCACTTTGCCATCGATCGCCAGCGGTGCCAGCGTGAGCGCAAAACCAAGGTCGTTGTCCCCAACGACAACATCCCACTTGACCGCACCTGTGTGCATATCCAGAGCCACGAGGTGAGCGTCAAGTGTTCCGACAAAAATGGATTCATCCAAAATGGCCACTCCACGATTGACACGCGGAAACCCAATGTGCTTGACATCGCGCGACATGTCCGGAGACCAACGCCAGATTCGTTGCCCAGTGCGTGCGTCCACGGCGCTGACCGTGCTGGGCGGTTCCGTGAGATACATGACACCGTCTACGACAATCGGTGTTGTTTCAATCAAGGCACCACCGCTGACTTGATACGCCCACTCCACACGCAGACGATGCACGTTGTTAACGTTGATCTCGTCAAGCTGTGAAAACCGATGTGACGCGTAGTTGCCCGAGTGCGTCAGCCAATGATGAGGTTCGGAGTCGGCGTTGACGATCCGGTTGTAGGGGACCTGCGCCCACGCGCCACCGCTCAACACTGTGACAAGCAAAACTGTCATCACTCGGGTCATGGTATTATTTCTCGCAAGCTGAAGAGATACGCCACCAAGTCGTCCACCTCATCGTCCGAAAGCCTGCGGCGATAACTCGGCATGACGCTTCGGCCGAACTGCTTTGTGAGTTCGGCAAGTGCGGTCTTGTGGAATGAATGAAGGCCACCATCTCGATCTCGCACGAGAATCGTAAAAGTCGACTCGTTGACCCTGTGTCCGTTTACCTCTTGGTTTTCTATCTGTTTCACAGCACGGACCGGCAAGTATCCGCGAAACCCGTACGACATAACACCGTTCAACCCCAGTGGCAGCGCCGCTCCGGGATCGACGATTGACTCACGAATGAACTCGAGGTTCCGGCGAGCGCTGACGTCGGTCAGATCTGGTCCAAACTGATTGCCTGTCCCGTTGGGACCGTGACACGCAACGCATTCTCCCTTTCCACGATAGAGTGATTGGCCCCGGGCAGGATCTCCCGTTGGTGATTCGGCCACAGCGACACGTCCCAACGCCCTGACATGCGCGGCAACCTGGCGAGCTTCCACACCTGACAGCGCCCAATCGGATGGCATTCCAGTGCCAGGGATCCCGTTCCTTATCACCGAAACAAGCATCTCGTCATCCCGGGCATAGTTGAGGAAGGGCCGGGCCAGAGCAGGCCCTTCGCCACCAAACCCTTCGAGCCCATGACAACGCCCGCAACGCGCCGCGTACAGACGCTCGCCGAATGCGATGTCGGCCGCCGAAAGTGTCGATAGCTCTTGGCCCAATACTTCGACGGGGACAACCAGCGCAAGCGCAGTTGCCAAGGAAGCCAAAAAAGTGGTTTTCATCGGATCCACCTCTCGTGCACTTGTACTCGTGTTCTCCGATTCTCCGTTCCGAACTCGGCCGCGTCAAGGGAGAACCGCGGACTCAGAACCTGGCCGGACCCACGGTTGAACCCCGATGGTGCTAGAGCTGGACGGCGATAGACGGCCGTCCCCGCTCGCCAACCCAATGCCGAGGACCAAAATACGCTGGCTCGCATATTCTCCGTGTCATTATTTATTTGACATATATATGTCAATAGTATATGTTTTGACATATGAGAACGACGATTCGAATGGACGACGAACTCTTGCGCCGCGCCAAAGAGTATGCGGCGCGCTCGGGAACGACCTTGACGCGCTTAATCGAGGATGCCGTGAGGCAGGTGCTGGCTCATCGACCAGCGAGCCAGGTCCGCGAACCGGTTTGCTTACCAACGTTCGGTGGTGACGGCCTGCAACCCGGCGTCGATCTCGATGACACCGCCTCATTGTTAGATCTGATGGACCAGCACGATGCGACTCGTTGACGTCAACGTACTCGTCTATGCATTCCGCACCGATGCACCCGGGCATGAGGCGTACGCAACGTGGCTGGAGGAGTTGATCAACTCAGACGAGGCTTATGCAGTGTCAGACCTGATCCTGTCGGGTTTTCTCAGGATAGTGACACACCCACGCATATTCACTCCAGCCACGCCGGTGCCTGCCGCCTTGGAGTTTGTGGAGGCTTTTCGGTCCCAGCCATCCGCCGTGCCCGTTCAGCCGGGCGCCCGACACTGGGACATCTTCACGCGCCTTTGCCGCGACGTCTCCGCCCGAGGAAACCTGGTGCC
>JAZDDD010000763.1:0-4172 GCA_036679545.1 Gemmatimonadota bacterium
GACTCGCATTGCCTCTCCAGGGGTGACGCGGCCGGCCATGAATGCCGGAGCGGATGCCGCCAAAAGCCCTACGATGGCGAGCCCCAGGACAACGAGCCCAAACGTCATTGGATCGTTTGAGGAGATACCAAACAGGATGGATTCGAGAAACCTGTTGAGACCATAGGACGCCAGCGTACCGAGGGTCACTCCAACCAGGATCAGCTTGGCCCCATGCGCCCACACGATATGCATGAGATCCCGCGTCCCTGCTCCAAGCGCCATACGCACACCGAACTCGTGCCTGCGTTGGTTCACCGTATACGCAAGGACCCCTCCGATCCCGACGGCCGCCATCAACGCCGCGATCGCCGAGAAGAGCCCCAGGAGATATGCACGAACACGTGGCGCGGCGAGGTCTTGGGATACCCACCGCGCCATCGTTTTTACGTCTGTGATGGGTACGGTCGCGTCAGTTTCCCAAATCGTCCGTTGAACCACGGCGGAAAGGGATAGGGGATCCGTCCCCGTTTGAACGACCAGGTCCATGCCGGCTCTGATCCAGGGGACAAACACCTGCGCGTGCGGCGCATAGATCTCTGATCTTGCTTCCCGCAGTACACCAAACTGACGCACGTCCGAAACAACCCCGACGATCTCGCGAGGAATACCCCGCACGTTCACACGTTTGCCCAACGGATCCTCTCCGGGGAACAACAACCTCGATAACGATTGGTTTACCACGGCAACGGCGATACTCGAGGAATCGTCGCTCGGCAAAAATCCGCGCCCCGCAATCACAGTGATGCCGATGGCTTGAAAATATCGCGGAGTCACCGCTCTCGCTTCCGTACTAATTCTGTCATTTGGTGCAGGTGGCGGCCGATCCGTCCGTCGAATGCCCTGCCCTTCATATCCACCGGCCATCGGGAGAAAACTCACCGCTCCAACATCAACCACACCCGGCAACGCATCCACACGTTCGACAACATCTTCCCAGAAACGCGTGAGGTTCGAATGCGCTGCGTACCGCCGTTCGGCCGGTGCGACATTCATGGTGAGAACGTTATCGGAACGGATGCCTGATTCAATGCGGGTGAGATTTGTAAGACTTCGTAACAACAAACCGGCACCCATTAACAGTGTAAGAGCGAGTGCAACCTCTGTCACCACCAACCCATTCCGGAAACGCAGGTTCCCAATGGTCGCCTGTCGCGCGTGCGTGCGTATGTCCTCAATACGTCGAGGAGACGCCAGCTGTAACGCCGGTGCAAGACCGAACAACAGCGCGACAATGAAGCTCACCACAATCGCAAATGCGATCACGGATGCATCGATAGCGATGGTTTCCGCCCGCGGCACCGCCGCACCGAGCCTAACGAACAAACGAACACTGGTCGATGCGAGAATGAGACCCAGTATAGTGCCCGTGGCGGACAACACCATGCTTTCGACAAGGAGTTGTGAAACGATTCGACTCGTGCTCGCCCCAAGGGCTGTTCGCACGGCCATTTCTCCACGTCGTACTGTGGCGCGACTCAACAACAGGTTGGCAACGTTTGCGCTCGCAATCAGCAGGAGAACACACACCGCGACAAAAAGCGTGAGCACACCCACGCGACTTCCGCCAATCATGACATCCATTATTGGCACCGCGACGATACCGTCGCCCGCCTTTTGATCGGGGTACTCTTCAAGTAGTTCCACCGATATGGCAGCCAACTCAGCATTGACCTGTTCCAAGGTTACGCCTGGAGCCATCCGTGCAAATGGGCGCATACTATGACCTGTCCGAAACTGCTCGTACACGTCAAAGTGCGGAGGCCGCGCCCGCCAGATATCGAGATGCCCGTTGGGATCTTCGAACTCCGCGGGTGCAATACCGACCACCGTATATCGAACACCGGACAGATCTACCGTGTGGCCAACCACGTCGGGGGCGCCACCGAACCTCGCGGCCCAAATGTGATGACCCACAACAACAACCGGTTCGTGGCCCAGCTCACCTTCCTCGCTGGTGAAGAACCGGCCGACAGCCGGCGAGACACCGAGCAACGAAAAGAAGTTGGCCGAAACGGATGCCCCGTTTAAACGAACGGGGTCGCCATTCTCTAGGAGGGTCGGTGACCACGATTGTTTGGCCGATACCTGCGACAGCGTGTTACTTCTATCACGCACATCGACGATATCGAGATACGACATGTTGTGCAGTCCGGATTCACGTTCGCGAGTCTCGTAGAGTCGAACAACACGTGATGCGTCTTCGAACAACGGCGGCCGCAGCAGAACCGCATTCACAATGGTAAACAGCGCTACGGTGGAACCAACACCAAGTGTCAAGGTCGTGAGGGATGCTACGGCAAATAACGGGTTCCTTCGTAGGGTCCGTACCGCAAAACGCACATCCGGACCGAGTGTGCCAAGCCATATTCCGCGCCGGCCATAATCTCGAACGGTCCCCTTTCTTCCGGACAAGCGAGATCGAAACAGATACGGTAACGAGTAAAGCACCTGACGCCTGTACCAACGCCTCGCCACGACGTCACCGTATTCATTGCGCCGCCTCACAAACGCTTCGTCCAAGTCGCCGACAAGAAACTCCCGCGTGGACCTTGGCCCGATAAGAAAAAGTAGCTTCCGGAATCGGCGGGGCGCACCGTGAGGATCCTTGGGATCGGTCATGTGCGCCGGCCCCGGTCCACAACCAACCCGTCGGCCATACGATCCATCATCGCGCGCGCCGCCGCCAACGCACGCCGACCCGCTTCACTCGCTCGAAACACCTTGCGGGCGCGGCCACCTCGCACCGGTGTCGGAGCAGTCACGGAGGACCGGGCATAGCCCTTTCGCTCTAACCGATCCAAGGCAGCATACACGGCTCCGATGATTACGTCTCGTTGGCCCCGACGCTCTATCTCATCGCGAATGGTGACTCCGTACGCGTTTCCGTCGAGCCGGATCACGGCGAGCAGCACCATTTGCTCGAATTCCCCGAGGTATAGGCCTTTTGTCATACAGCACCGTTTTTCATGATTTGATAAGCAAATATGAATAAATAGAGAGCCTCAAGCAACCCGCAAATCGAAACGTTGTGTTTCAATGTGTGTATGGGTGGTAGCGGAAGAACGGACCCTCACTGGGACTAGCGGGATTTCCCACATCCCGGCACTTTCACGCGACACGGCTAATCAGGGGGACGGTGAAACCGATCCACGAATACGTTCGGCGATCAGCCAGAATAACTGTTGTGCTTTGCGTTGCCGCCGGAAGTCTGCAATGCTTTAATTTCCAGACGACGCCACGCTTCGACACGTTCATCGCACCGGTTGACAGCGCAAATCCACGCGCCATGCGTTTGGCACTCGTACCGACCTCGATCCCCGCAGACATCGAAAACCCCGAACCTATCGTGATGCTGTTCGACAGCCTCGTGGAACAAAACCTCCTCAAGCACGGGTTCGACGTCGTGCCCGCGAGGGAGTACCGGGAGATATGGAGCCGACTCAATGCAGAAGCCGCCGGCTTTTTTGACCCGTTCACCGGTGAGCGCGACGAACCGGAATATGCGGCCGGCGTGAGTCAGCTCATCAAAGAAGTGCATGAACGCTTCCAGCCGGACGGATTTCTGTATCCTGAGTTGTGGGTCGTTGAAGCACCCATATCTGCCAACCATGCCGCATGGGATGGCACATCACAACGGGTGTGGCCGGCGCCATCGGGACTGTCGGCCGTATTTGCTCTAACGTTTGCGATCGTGGTCGAAGATTCGGCCGGCACCGAACTTTTTGTGAACGGCCGTGGCCTGGAAGTGATGGAGGAATTCGATCTCGATGCTAACGAGATGATCATGCGCCCACGGGAACGATTGTTCCAACAGAGCGAAGTATATTCGGAGGCCGTAACTAGGGTATTAGCTCCCCTCCTGGCAATGCCACCGAAGAAAAACTGACAGCGTATTCTCAACGTTCGAACGATAATCGAACGGCCGCGCCGACCCGATACCAAACGGTTTTCCTGGAACAGCTGGCGGCTGGCAGCTGACAGCCCAAAAAAACCGGAGCCCCCGAGGGGACTCCGATCTGAAATGTTCTTCTGTTGACTACTCTAGCAGCTGCAAAACCTACGGCGCCGGCACCAACCGGCTCCAATACGATCCGATATTGAACAAGACCGGATTCACTTCGTAGTAACGA
>JAZDDD010000764.1:0-4335 GCA_036679545.1 Gemmatimonadota bacterium
GGATGTGGAACGTTTGACAACCTGGGGCTCCAGCGCTTTGGAGTGGGCCGCCATTATGGGCAGTGTTGCCGTGGCGGAGATCCTTTTGTCACACGGCGCTACAGGTCTCAACCTGGTAACCGCAGCGGGACTCGGTCGGTTGGACGAGGTTCGCACCTTTTGCGACGAAAATGCATCCGTGGTTGGCCTCGGTATCCCTAAACGACTCAACGATGTCAACGATGAAAACGGATGGCCCGCTGACGCAGCGCACATGACAGGTGACGTCCTGGGCGAGGCGTTCCAGCTTGCCTGCCGTAACGGCCAGGTCGATGTCGCCGACTATCTATTGCTGCGTGGTGCCGATGTGAACGCAAAGGGGTACTTCGGTGGCACGGGTCTACATTGGGCCGCCATCAACGGGCACCGACACATGGTTGAGTTTCTCGTGGAACACAACGCCGATATCACCATGAAGGATCACGGTTTCCAGGCGACGCCCGCCGGATGGGCCGCCGAAGGCGGGCATGACGAAATCGCGAGGCTCATAAAAAATCGCGAGGGCGGCCTTGAGATTGAACACGGATGAACGTCGAACGTTGAACATCGAACGTCGAAGTATCTATTCCTTACATGAAAGTTGAATGTTGAGCGTTGAACGTTGAGTGTTGATTTAGTGTTGATCAGTCTCTCAGTCTGGGCGTAGTGCTTCAACCACGTTTACACGGGTGGCACGTCTTGCTGGGATAACGATGGCCAGAAAGCCGGTTGCGGCTAACGTGACGACTACTGCCGCGTAGACCGTTAGATCGCTGGGGTTGATCCCAAAAAGGAATTGCCCCAACGGTCGACTCAACGCAAATCCAAGCGCAAGACCGAGTGTCAGGCCGATGGCCAACTGTCGCATTCCCTTCTTCAGAACCAACCGCATGACGTCGGCACCCACCGCGCCCAATGCGATTCGGATGCCCATCTCCGTGGTACGACTGCTCACAGAAAATGCCATCACTCCATATAGCCCAACGGCGGCAAGGAAGAGTGCGATGACACCAAACATTGTGAACAGCGAACCAAATATCCCGAAGGACCAGGTGCCTTGCTCGATGACGGCGTTCATAGGGAGAACATTATAGATGGGTAAGGTCGCATCCAAACCGGTCACAACCTGCCTCACGCCTGACGTTATGCTCGACGGTGGGCCCTGCGTACGTACCGCCATCGATACGAACCGGGCGGCGACCTGCGCGAGCGGCACAAAAGTCTGTTCGGGAGGGACGTCTGAAACACCGATACCACCGACACCACCACCGATCCACATGTCCGGCACGATACCAACGATTGTCCGCCATTCGGCGTTGGGAGAATTAGATGCACCGAATTTGATGCGCTTGCCGAGTGCTGATTCTCCCGGGAAGAAACGCCGTGCGAAACTTTGATTTGCAATCACGACGGGCAAACCATCAGCACGGTGCGCGACGGTAAAATCGTTTCCTTCTATGAAGTCGACATCGAATACAGCGAAATAGTTCGGTGTGACGGTATTTCTGAATGTTTGCGGTTGATCGCGGTCCTCAGCATACGTTTCCCCCTCGAGTGAAAAACGCCATCTACCGGCGCCGGAGCCCGGCAAGCTGGTGGTCAAGGCTGCGGCTTGCACGCCCGGTAACGCTTCCAATCTTGGTACCAGTGCATCGTGGAACTGCACACGGTCTTCGAACGTAGGGTAATCCACATCGAATAAACCCACCCGTGCCGTGAAGACTTGCTCCGTTTCGAATCCCAGGTCAAACGTCTTGAGTGCCGCGACGCTCTTGATCATCAAACCGGCTCCAACCAACAAGCCGCAGGAAACAGCGATCTCTGCGATCACTAAACCGGCACTGAAACGCCCCATGCGGAAACCGGATGAACCACGGTTTTCGTCTTTGAGAATCTCGTTGACATCAGCCCCAGACGCCTTCACCGCCGGGAAGGTTCCCGAGACGAGACCAGACACAACCGTCACGATCAGAGCAAACGTCATGACAGTCGTGTCCAGGCGCAAATCGATCCAATACGGCTTCTGAATGTCGATAATCCATGCATTGAAAACGGTGATGCCACCGTAAGCCAACACGATGCCCAGCAGGCCGCCGATGACCGCGAGCACCGTTGATTCTACCAACAGTTGACTTATCAGCCTGCTTCTCTTTGCACCCAACGCGGTCCGAACCGCAATCTCTTTCGTGCGACCTGCGGCCCGCGCCAGAAAAAGATTGGCGACGTTGGCACATGCGATGAGCAGCACACCAAAAACGGCGACCAACATTAGGTAAAGGATTTGTGTGATTTGGGGCGGCATGTATTCATCGACGTAGGACTGGACGATGGTAGACACGCCTTCATTGACCTCCGGAAACGCCGAGGCCAATCGTTCGGCAATGCCGGCCATTTGCGTTTGCGCTTCTTCCATCGTCACGCCTTCACGCAACCGGCCAATGACCTCGAGGAAAAAACCGTCACCGCGTTCGAGCTGCGCCGCGTCGATCCCAAGTGGCATCCACAGGTCTTCGTCGAAAGGAAACCGGAACTTCTCCGGCATAACACCCACGATCGTAGCCGTCCGACCGTTGGCACGCAGGGTTTTGCCTAAGATGTTGGCATCACCGCCGTAACGAGTTTGCCAAACATTGTGGCCTAACATGACCGTCAACGGGACACCCGGTTGATCTTCCCCTTCGCGGAAGTTGCGGCCAATCAACGGTTCGACGCCTACTTGTCGAAACGTGTTCCACGAAATGAACCCGCCGGAAAATCGTTCTGGCTGTCCATCATCGTCAACGACATTCACGGTTCCTTGATAAAACGCAGCTAGGTCGTCAAAGACAGTCTGCTGCGCGTGCCAATCCAGGTAGTCATGAATCGGCACACCCATGCTTTGAATGCCCTCCGGAAGGTTGTTTCGCTCGAGATGCATCAGGCGGTCCGCGCCTTCATACGGCAATCCACGTATGACCGAGCCGTAGACGATGCTAAAGGTGTGCGTGGTTATGCCGACACCCAACGCAATAGCGAGAATAGCGATCGCCGACACGCCAGGCGTCTTGCGTACCATACGCAGACCAAACTTTAGATCTTTGAATAACGTATTCATCTTCTCTCCCAAAGATTTTGACCGCCCAAACGGCCCGGTAGGCGTGGACAGTACCGCGCGGGATACTCTCTTCGATCGGTATTTGGCCCCATGCAAGGCACCTGCAGCGACAGACTTCATGAGGTGAGACCAGAACCACAACTTCGCACGTGTGACACCGCGATCGGGCAACACAAAGTCTAGATATTCTTCCTCGAGGTCCCCGACGATTGCATCGTGCTCAATGGAATCGAGGAACCTCCTGACGACCTGTGGGATTCTGGGCGGAACCGGGCTCACCCTTCACCCTCCATATCCGTCTCGAACCCACGCCACAATGACTCGATCATCTCGCGTGACGCCCGGACAGCCGCCATGCCGGGGGCCTCTATGAGAAAATGCCGCTTGGCGCGCCCGCCCCGGGTAGCGGTTGGCTCGCCCGTGTAGGAACTGACGAATCCCTTCTCTTCCAGCCGATGGAGGGTGGGGTAAATCGCCCCTAAAGAGACGGATCGACCCGTGCGGGCTTCTATCTCACGACGGATCGTGACCCCGTACGCATCGGGACCCAGCCGCATTATCGCGAGCAAAACGATCTGCTCGAACTCTCCAAGAAAGTGGCGATTCATCATATGTCTTAGTTTTTAAGAGAAATACGGGGAACCCACCGAAGAGTTTCACCGAGTTGACGTGCATCGCCCGGCAAACGTACGGGGTGTGGAGAATTAGAGCCCTAAGAGGTTTACGCGTGGAGTGTTATTAGGGCCTTCACGGCCTCCTCGGCTCGGCCAGTCTGTTCCCAACAGACCGGGGCCCGCTACCGAAGGCGTGTGGATGTCGGCGACAGCCTGCTGACCCGGGTCGACCTCGATGCTCGCGAGGCGTCATCGCTTCTATTCCGCGCACGAACCCGGACGATTCGCGGCGACCCCAGGGACGGGACGCTGCTCTTCCCGACGCTGGAGGGTTCCCACGTAGCGAACCTGAACGATTTTGCGGAAAAGTCGTTAATTCCGGAGCGCGTTCACCCGTTCCAGATCACGACGGGCCGCCACGACTCGCTCCTGCAGTCGAGGGTGGGCGTTTTGCCAGACGTTTATGAAATCTGACAACGCAACCGCCGCTCCTTCGAGATCTCCAATGGATTCGAGAACTTGGGCGAGCGTCAACTGCCGAACGGCATACAGCTCCGGCGCGGTCTTCATGTCGAAGCCATAACGCAACATGCGTAAACCCTCGTCGCG
>JAZDDD010000765.1:0-2186 GCA_036679545.1 Gemmatimonadota bacterium
AGATTTCGAGGCGCTCGGTTTTTGGGCCGTCGATGAAGAGCAGGAGTTCCAGCCCGTCCACTTTCATCCGTGGCAGGAACGCAAAAAACTAATAAGGTTGTTGGAGCACCACATCGATGATGGTACGTTCGCATGGGCAGTGGATCAACACCGCCCAATCATGTTGCCCGCACATGACGGAGCCGGGCGAGTCATGTTGCACGCAATGGCTACCCGCTCGCGCGTCGTGGGCATGTGTTTCGGCATCCTAAATCCAAAACGCACGTTTGTACCGGAAGCATCCCAAAAACTAATCTCGATTGCGCTCGCCCAGTGCTCGAGTCTCCTCGAAACCGCCACCTTGTACCGTGCAGCCAGCCAGCACGCACGGAACCTCGAGACCAAGGTGCAAGAACGCACCCAGGAGTTGGAAAACTCCAAAGAAGAAGCCCAAGCGGCAACACGCGTGAAGAGTGAATTTCTGGCAACGATGAGCCATGAGATCCGGACTCCGATGAACGGTATCATTGGAATGACGGGTCTACTCTTGAACACGGAATTGGATTCAGAGCAACGCGAGTTTGCGCACACCATCAGATCTTCGGGCGACGCGTTGCTAACCATCATCAATGACATCCTGGACTTTTCCAAACTGGAGGCCGGGAAACTCACGATTGAGCCAATTCCATTCGACATGCGAATGTGTGTGCACGAAGTGGCCGACCTCCTCGCCACGACAGCCGAGGGAAAGGGACTGGATCTTTCTGTTCGGTACGAGTCGAACACACCACAAAATCTTATCGGGGATCCCGGACGTATTCGTCAAATACTCACAAATCTCACGGGTAACGCTATCAAATTCACGGACACCGGTCATGTCCTGCTCAACGTCAGTATGATCGAACAGAAGGGTAGCAAGGTCGCCATACGATGTGGGATCGAAGACACGGGAATTGGTATCCCGCCCGATCGCCAACAGGCCCTTTTCGAGAAATTCACACAGGCGGACGCGTCTACCACACGGAAGTACGGTGGCACCGGGCTCGGACTGGCCATCTGTAAACAACTCGTTGAACTGATGGGTGGAGAAATCGGTGTCGATAGCGTCCCGGGCAACGGCTCTACATTTTGGTTTACCGTCTTATGCGATTTGGACGCGAACGCAGTAACAACACAATTCCCCACCGTCGATTTGGCCAAGCTGCGTGTGCTAGTTTCAGATCGAGCGCCCACGAGTTTGCAGATCCTGCGCGAGCATCTTCAAGCGTGGGGCATGCACGTAGAATCCGCCCGCTCGAGCCAACAAGCCCTCGACAAGTTGCGGGCCGAAAAGTTGGCTGGCTCGGGTTTCGACATCGCACTGCTGGACATGCGAATGCCAGATATGGACGGTTTCACTCTCGGGCGGCAAATCAAAGCGGATGCGAGTATCGCGGACACCGCACTGGTTTTACTCACATCGGTCGGGAAGCGTGGCGACGCGAAGCTCGCCAAATCGGCCGGGTTCGCCGCCTACCTCGTCAAACCAATCCGAGAAACCGAATTATTGGGTGTACTAACACGAATCTGGTCGAACGCCCCAAATGGCGACGACTCTGTGCCGCTCGTCACGCGATACACGGTTGCCGAAGCGAACGCTCGAAAAGACGCTGCGGAACACGCCACAAACACGAAACCCGAAAACCCGGAGCAACCGAAGGTCGTGCGCGCATTGGTGGCGGAAGACAACATCGTGAACCAAAAAGTCGCTATCCGCATGCTCGAGCGACTTGGTTGTCAGGTAGACGTTGCAGCCAATGGCTCGGAGGCCGTAGACATGGTCGAGCGTCTCCCGTACGATGTGGTATTCATGGATTGTCAAATGCCGGAGATGGACGGGTTTGAGGCAACAAGCGAAATACGCTCACGTTTTGCCAACAAACCACACGTGCCCATCATTGCCATGACCGCGAACGCTATGCGGGGCGACAAAGAGAAGTGCCTCGCGGCCGGTATGGACGACTATGTACCCAAGCCCGTGCGAAACGAAAAACTCGTTGAGGTGCTGCGTCGATGGGTGCCGGGGAGCGTGTAGTAGATCCTTTCGATCTAGGACAATTGCGCAACGCGTCCTGGCTTTGAGCCGTGGCCCCCACCCGTTCCCCTAGCCACAGAGGACACAGCAATCAGATAGAGGACAGAGAGAAATCTGTACTCGGCGGGCGGTC
>JAZDDD010000766.1:0-4141 GCA_036679545.1 Gemmatimonadota bacterium
AACGAGACCGATCCCGCCGGTTCCAACCTCCAACAGGGAGACTGCTGGGTCCATACTCTGTTCACTTTCCATCGTCTGGATCACTTTGACACCAAACCCGTCGTCCCCCCGCAGGACGTTTCCGAATCCGGCCACCAATGTGCGGGGGGTCATGCAGGCGCCTTGGGGACTGCTTCAGTCCCGATGGCAATCTGCACCTTTCCCCGCTCAACACGTACCGGAAAAATCTGAAGCCGGTCACCCAAACCGCCCAGGCGTTCACCTGTGCGAACATCGTAACGGCAACCATGCCAGGAACATTTCAGTTCGGCACCGGCGAGTTCGCTGTGCTGCAGCGGGAGTGGGCTGTCCCCGCAGCGGTTTTTTACCGCGTACACCTCGTCCTCCACCTCGACGAGCAAGACTGATTGTCCCTCGGCTTCAACCGGTACGAGTTGGCCGGCGACGACATCCTCCCTGACACTCACCGTGACATAGACCGGCTGGCGCCCGCGATTAATCCCAAGCTGAACCAATCCGGAAGGCGCGGTTTCACGATTGCGGATCACGAGTTGTTGAAAACCGAGCAGCCCTTCTTTGAGCGCGGCTTGGAGATCGCGTTTGGCATCGTCAAGGTTTGGTGTCCTGTCCGGTTGCACATGCAGCCTTGCGTAGACGACGCCGCCCACAACCTCCGTGATTTCAATATCGACTCCATGGGCATGAAGATGACCGCGCACCGCGTCCGCGGCTTCCTCCGTCTGGATGCGCCGATCCACGGCTACCAAATCGTACGACATGAGCAACAGACGCACGGCGGGGTCACCCACCAGTCGGTTCACGAGTGCTTCGCCACCCAAGCCGTGAATGGCGGCCATGAGTCTCGTGAGCCCCGTCCGATGTACGGTGTCGATCGCCGCGAGCAGCGTTTGTAACTTTTCTCCTACGGCCGGGTCGGAATGCGCCTCGAGTTCGGCGATCAGCCGCTCGGCGACTTCGAGCAGATCTTCGTCCGGATGCGTCATTCGGTCCGCGTCCCTGTCACGGACGTACCTCCCAAGGGCAGGCAATCCAAGCGTGCAGCGGCCACCGGTTGGGTGGCCAACTCGGCAACGAGATCACACAGGCCATCAAAGCTTGCCTGAACATCGTCCGAAAACGCTTCACCAAACTCCTCAATCGCCGGTTCGATTTCAACCACGATCACCATCTCCGGGAGTCCACCAAACTGCCGGACGACCACCAGCGTATTGTCCAGGGCAATCACACCCGTCACTGCTTCGGCCACCGCGGACTGGATTGCTTCGGCGTCCGGCAACACCCCGTCCCACCGATAGGCCGTGACCGTGCCGGGCCGTCGGGCACGCGCCACCGCCGCGACCACAATCAGGCAGTCGATGGGATTGGCGGCCGACACGTCCTCGAGGCGCTGTGATACGGCGACAGGATTAAAACTCAGGTCGTCCACCTCAACACCCGGTGGCCAATCACGTAAGCCGAGGTGGTCCGTTGCCACCACGCCAACCGAGTAATCCCTGAGGTCCCGGTACCCAATGCCACCAATCAACACCCGGCGTGTGATCTGGTCAGTCATCCAATCCGCAAGCGCACGTGTTGACCTCGCGCGTGATCACGTTGTCACCGGAATAGATGTGCGTAGTGCACGGCATGCACGGATCAAAGCTGCGGATTGCGCGGAGGATATCGATGCCCTTGAACGCCTTTGGGTCGTCGAATTCCTCCAGCAACGGTGTGTTCAGCACCGCCTCCTCGTACGGGCCCGGTTGGCCCCACCGATCTGTTGGTGATGCATTCCAGGTGGAGGGTGTCAGGATTTGATAGTTGGATACCGCTCCACGATCCATCACCAAGTGGTGGGTGAGATACCCACGGCCGGCTCCCCAGAATCCGACGCCCATCTGTTCGCCCCTCTTTGGAATTTCGAATTTTGTACTGACTTTGGTGTCACCGTTCTTCACGCATTCCATGGCCGCCATCCAGTTCTCCATTGCTACCATGGCGGTAAAACCGATGCAATACGCTCGCGCACGATTGCGCTCGAATGCGTTCCAGTCCTTGGGAATGTGCCATTCCAGGTCCATTTCGGGCAAGGCGCCCTTGGGAATGCGCAGCTTGAGTGACTTTCCAGTAGCCTCGATGAATGCACTGTCCGGATGTTTCTGCGCCGCCGCCGTGGACCACAGACGAGCATATGCCCCCGCCTCCATGGCGTTGCGATCCCAACGTGGTGCGGTGTCCCACGTGTACTTCTCTTTCCAGTTTTGTCCCTCGGGCCGTGGCTTGGTGATTTTGTTCCACGGGTGGTAAGGAGATAATGGGCTCCCGGACGGGTCAGTCGGGAAATGCTGCTGGTCGCCGTTGCCGGTCCACTCTTCGTAGTATGAGTGCTCGACAAACTCTTCGAGCCCCAGGTTGATGTGGTGCAGGTTGGTGGTCACCAGTTCTCCGTCTACGATCGCACCTGGTGTGGCCCACCTGCGGTCTCCCCAGTCCGGCGCGTTCCGATACGTCGCGTCGTAGGCATCCGGGTCGTCGAATATCCCGGTGTCAATCATGCTTGCGCGCCGGGCGCCCACTTTCCGGTACTGAGGATTGGCGTCGTAGAAAAACTCAGTGAGGTCGTCCCAAAAGACCGCGACCCTCTTCGAATAGTCGAAGAACTGGGTCAACCGTGTAAGCATTTCGTTCATGACCGAAAGATTGAGGGTCGAACTCATTCCGCCCGGCACCATCGTCTGTGGATGGGGATATTTACCGCAGATGAGCACATATGCCTCCCGGGCCACGCGCGTCATGTGCAGCGCCTCGAGGTAGAGCTTTCCGCTCAACGGGTTCAGATCCACCATCATCTCGCCGATCGTGCGATACCCGTGAACGGCCGCGTTTGGAGCTTCCGTCGTCTTGGCCCGCTCCATCAGCGACGGGGTTACCTGAGAGACAATCGTCTCCGAGTAATCCGGTCCAGCAAGCAGAAAGAGATGAAGCGGGTGATCGTAAAGAAACTCGAGCGCAAGAGCCAGGTTGCGTATTAGAATCCCTAGTCGGGGCGGTCGACAATCGATTGCCATCTCGATCGCCATCGCCGCCGTAGCGGCGTGCACTCCGCCACACACACCACAGGCGCGGCTGGTGATGTAGATCGCGTCGCGCGGGTCGCGCCCCACCATGATGACCTCGTAGCCGCGAAACAGGGTGGCCACCGAACGAGCTTCGATGACCTTCCGTTCTTTTAGATCGGTAACCGAGTGAAACGCCAGGGCACCGGCTACCCGCGTGACGGGATCGAAATCGACCGATTTGATGTGCCCGTTTTTTCGGAGCAGCTCTTCAATCTGTTGTTGTGAGAGTTGCTTTGGTACGCCAACCGGACCGTCACCACTCGGTTCGTACGGATTGGCAATCCCGCCGCGGAGAAACGGCTTGCCGGCCTGATCGAACTCAATGGGGAGATTCTTGAAACACATAGGGTGTCCTCGATTCCTAGGTCAACTTGAAGACGGTGGCTGCGCGAGTCAGGTGGCCATCGGCCGACCGCAAACCGCCGAGCAGCTGCGTTAAGGCACCATTGATCGTTGTCAGCTTCTCGGGCAAGGGTTGTGTATGGCCTTGAACCGCTTCTAAACCATCCGCGATATCAGTAACATCGTTTCTCCCTAACCGGCGCGCGACGCCAGCACGTCGGCCGTCGTCTTGAGTTTTTCGTCTACGTTCCCCGCCACTTCAAGAATCTGGACGGCAACAGAAATCGTGTCGTCCAGAGCGCGGACGTGCACAGTGTTGCCGGCAATGCCCCCGGCGGCAACCAGCGCGTCACGCGCGTTGATCTGTATCCCCCGTGCGGCGTACCAGGTCCGATGCAACTGGGCCACCGCCAATGGGACGAACACCACGAGTGTAACGATCAATCCGATCCACCAGATCACCAACACCGCTGGTGCAAAAGACACAGTGTCCATGATCAGCCCTTCTGCCGCGAAACGGCGTCGATGAGTTCACCAAGATTGTTGTCGATACCGCTTAAGCCGTCTCGCACCGCCGTGAGCCCCGTATTCAGCTTCACCACATTTGGTTTAAGCCCACCCGTCTCGGTTTCGATGGCGCGGAGTCCCAGCCGGATCTTCGCCAAGAAACTCGTCGGCGT
>JAZDDD010000767.1:0-4310 GCA_036679545.1 Gemmatimonadota bacterium
TTTTCGTCTACACTGGTATCGTCATGTGGACATTTGTGGCGGGCGCCCTTCCCCGGGCCACCGAAAGTCTCGTTAGCCACGCAGGTCTCGTTGCGAACCTACCCTTTCCAAAGGCGACGATTCCACTTGCTTCGGTGGGTGCCGCCCTGTTCGATTCGCTGGTAGCCGCATCGCTGTTGGTGGTAGCCATGGTGTACTACGCCGCACCGATCACGTCCGCAATCGTCTGGTTGATACCGCTGGCCACCGTGTTGACAGCGTTCGTTGCAGCCGCATCGGTCATCTTTGCCTCGTTGAATGTGTTTTATCGGGACGTACGACACGTGGTGGAACTCGGCGTACGCGTGTTGTTTTTCCTGACTCCGGTTGTTTATGCATCATCCGCGGTGCCCCCGCGATATGAAACATGGTATCGGCTCAACCCGTTGGTCGGGATTTTCGAAGGTATTCGAACCGTCCTGATTGAAGGGGCAGTACCACAGCTCAGCTCCATAGTGTATCCAACGGTAGCCACCGTACTGTTATCAATCGTGGCATTCATGCTATTCGCTCGTACCGAGCCGTACTTTGCGGAGTCGGTATAGTCATGTCTCCGCCGATCGTCGTAACCGGCCTTTGGAAGCGGTTTAGGTTACGCCATAGATCGATACGCGATCTAGCATACGACCTGTGGCCGCGCAACCGAGCAGAATCCCGCGAGCTGCGTCGTTCTTTTTGGGCGCTCCGCGACGTGAGCTTCGACGTACAGGCGGGGGAAACATTTGGAATCGTCGGGGCAAACGGATCTGGAAAGTCGACTATTCTGAAGTTGATGGCCGGTATCATGCACCCAACACGCGGGCGAATGCAGGTCACCGGTCGTGTAGCACTCCTCAGCCATCTTGGCGCGGGCTTTCACTCCGAACTATCGGGAGTGGAAAATGTGTTTCTACAGGGAGCCATCTACGGAATTGACAAACATGATCTGACGACGCGGTTAGAGGCAATCATTTCTTTCGCGGAATGCGAACAATTCAGGGACGTACCAGTCAAGTTTTACTCGTCGGGTATGCGTTTGCGTCTTGCGTTCTCCATCGCCACACACATCGAGCCAGATGTTTTACTCATCGATGAAGCCCTTGCGGTTGGCGATACCGCCTTCAGAGACAAATGCCTCGACCGCATCCTCTCGTTCCATCGTGCCGGCACCACGATGATCGTTGTTTCACACGAACGGTACTTGATCGAGCAACTTTGCGATCGGTCGATTCTCCTAGAAGGCGGTTCGTTGATGCGGGAGGGCTCCTCGGCGGACGTATTCGTTACTTACGAACAGGCCATTCAAACACGTCAACGTGAACAAGGCGTTGTTGCAGAGGTGGGCGAGTCCCCAAACTCGCCATTGCGCATTGACGCGGTGGAAATTGTCGGGGCCGAGCCGGGCGTTGAAGCGGTCATCCGTACGGATGACTCGCTGAGAATCCGGATCCAACTCACTGCAATCCGTGATGTCCAATCGGCCGTTGTCGGCGTTCAGGTCGCAAAAGAGTGGCACATCTTGCACGGCACACGTTCCAATCGGCAGGGCGTCACAATCGACGCCGTGGCCAACGAATCCATCACCGTAGAGATTGAATACGAACGGGTGAGTCTCAGCGGCGGAAGTTATCTCATCCACGTGCTCATATTGGAACACCCGTTGGCACGCGAGGCCGTACTCAGATTCAAGCAAGCAGCAAAATTTAGAATCGTCCAATCCGAGCGTGAAGGCGTAGGCCTGGTACGAATCCCTCATCAGTGGCGCATTGTACACTGATCGTGAGTAACGCGGCGGTATCGGCGTAAAGCTCCGAACATCGCGGTGGACATCAGTGGGCAGGGTGATCGGCCCCGAACACGTTAGGCATGAAGTATGACGGACACGCGAAAATTGCAGGCGACAATCCTATGCGGCCAACACGTGAAGTTGGAACCCTACGCCGAAAGCCACATCGACGAACTGTGGCGGGTTGGCAACCACGAGGAACTCTGGCGGTACATGCCGTTTGAGGTGTCCTCAAAAAGCCAGATGGCTGCGCTGGTGCGGCGCATGATTGACATGGCAAAGTCGGGCGTGGCACAGGGTTTCGCACAACGTGCCCTGACGGACAACACTATCGTGGGCGGCACGTCGTTTTTGGGTTTTGATGCTGTGAACCGACGTGTCGAAATTGGAGCGACGTGGATTACACCTAAACACCAACGATCGGCAATCAACACTGAGGCCAAGCTGCTGTTGCTCACCCATGCGTTTGAATCACTTCAATGCATCCGGGTCGAATTTAAGACCGACGCGCTAAACATTCAGTCCCAAACAGCACTCGGGCGGATCGGAGCCACGAGGGAGGGTACACTCCGGAGCCACATGATCATGCCCGGTGGCCGGTTTCGCGACAGCGTCTATTACAGCATCTTGCATACCGAATGGCCTGACGTGAAGGACCAGCTTACGCATCGTGTTAGCAGCTGAAGACCGTTGTGCGTAAGCTGTTTGACCCCAACACTCGGAGCAACATCATGCGACGATTCAAGACCTCGGCCTGCATGCTAACGGTATCCGCCTTACTCGTTCCGCTAGGAGCCGTCGCCCAAGAAACCACGATTCGAGAGTGGGATGTGCCATGGGAAAATACCCGCCCGCGGGATCCGTATCTGGCTCCAGACGGTATGGTGTGGTTCGTCGGCCAAACAGGACACTACGCGGCTTATCTCAACCCAGAAACCGGCGAGTTCAGAAAGTTCGACCTCGAGGACGGTACCGGACCACACACGATTGTGGTCGATGACAACGGTACTCCGTGGTATGCTGGGAATCGGGTCCGTCACATTGGCCGTCTCGACCCCGAGACTGGAGCAATAACAAAGTTTCTGATGCCCGAAGCGGCGCGCGATCCCCACACGATTGCGTTCAACCAAGACGGCGACATGTGGTTCACGGTACAACAGAGCAACTATGTCGGGTTTCTGGACAAAGAAAGCGGCGAGGTTCAGCTCGTCAAAGCCCCTGATGCTACCAGTGGACGCGGTACGAGTAGTCGCCCCTATGGAATCAAGATGGACTCGAACAACCGACCGTGGATCACGCTCTTTAATGCGAATTTGATCGCAACGGTGGACCCGTCTACAATGGAAATGACGACATTCGAATTGCCGGAGGGTGCCCGCCCACGCCGACTCGTTGTCACCTCCGATGACATTGTGTGGTACACGGACTTCAGCCGCGGATACACGGGACGTTTGGATCCAACGACGGGTGAAGTGCGCGAATGGATCAACCCGAGCGGAGAAAGATCGCGACCGTACGCGATGGCGGTCGATCGGGACGACCGTGTCTGGTTCGTCGAAACCGGCGTGCAGCCTAACAAATTTGTGGGGTTCGACCCTGACACCGAGGAGTTCTTCAGCGTGACTGAAATAGGGAGTGGCGGCGGTTCTATTCGCCACATGTATTACGATCAAGCACGCAACGTCATTTGGTTTGGTGCCGACGCAAATACCATCGGACGCGCGACGTTGCCGCCAAAACGACGCAACGTTAGTTAACAATCGTTCAATACAGTGACACCATACCTACGGCATAACACGACGTTGTTGGCGGCAGGTCCTGGACTTGCCGTCATCATCGTATCAGCACTCCAATCCTCCATGCCGCCAATCGGCGTCACGATGGACGTCGTGCACCACGAAGAAGGACCTCCGCTGGGGCACACCGGCGGGTTTGGTGAACCCACGTGCCAGGAGTGTCACTCAGAATTTGATGTGAACACCTCCGAAGGGTCGCTCGGTGTGGATGGGTTTCCACTACCCTACAGGCCGGGCGCGCAATATCTCGTTTCCATTTCGATCATGGGCCACGATATGCACTCTGCTGGCTTTCAAGCAGCAATCCGATTTACGGAGGGCCCAAACGAGGGGACGTCTGCCGGCGCGTTGGAAGTCACCGACGACGACGTCGTCATTCGCCGCGCACCGGGGAGTAAAGTCGATTATCTCCAGCATACCCAACGCGGAAGCCGTGCGATCACAAACGGTGTGGCGTCTTGGACGGTCATTTGGACGGCTCCGCAGGAGACTGCACGGATCGTGCTTCACGTCGCTGGTAACAACGCAAACGGGGACAATTCGCCACTCGGCGACTTCGTTTATACTAGTGACGTAGTCTCAAACGCCACGTCCAACGATATTCGAAGTTCGACACGCCCGCTTTTTAAGCGAATCGGGCACCACATCAACGAGCAAACGGACATGCGCCCTTTCGAAGTAGCACCGCTCGAGTATCGTTAGGGATGACG
>JAZDDD010000768.1:0-2301 GCA_036679545.1 Gemmatimonadota bacterium
GGCGCTCTGTCCGTACTGACCGGTCGCGACTTGTTACCGGCAGCGGAATCCGTGGCTGACGACATCGAGAAAATGGTGCGCGACGGAGGAGCGGTCGACGGCATCACATGCAAACGCGAACCGACGGTCGACCGATTAGACATCTCGCACAGCGTGCGCATGTTGGAGGACATCCGACGTCAAATCACACCATCTCCACTCCAATCCAACCGATCGCTTACGGTAGGAATATTGGGTTACGGTGTCAGCGGTCGAGCGGCCGCCAAGTTGCTGGCGTCGCACGGTCATCAGGTTCGAATTTCCGACACCGGCGGTGTGACGCTCGAACCGGGCATTGTAGCTGAGGGCGTGGAAACGGGCGGTCATAGCATTGAGTTTCTGCAACGCTGCGAGTTGGTCGTAGCGAGCCCGGGCGTTCGCCCCGACGCCGACATTCGACGGGACCTGCACCGTCAGGGAATTCCCGTCTTAAGCGAGTTGGAATTCGCGTTCCAACTCTGTTCGCGCCCCGTGTTGGCTGTGACCGGTACGGTAGGCAAGCGTACCACTGTCGAACTGCTGCAAAATCTCTTCCGCCGATCGAATCGCAACCTGACCATCGGAGGCAACAGAGGCGAACCGCTATCATCGCTCGTCGACGACGGCAAGGACGACCATCTCATCGCACTGGCGGTCTCGAGCTTTCAACTCGAATCGGTGGTCAGTTTTCGTCCTGATATCGCCATCATTTTGAACATCAACGAGGCGCACATGGACCGCCACCGAACGCTTGCCGAGTACGTCCGGACGAAGAGCCGTGTATTCATGAATCACCATCCCGACGATTCGCTGGTATTGCCTTTTGACGATCCCCGGTTGCGTCATCTCGCGCGACAGCACCGAGGTCGGACCTTCTTCGTTTCGCCGACGCAGGAAGTCGATCGCGGGGCGTGGATTCGGGGTGGGGAACTGATTGTCAACGTGGATGGGAGCGCGGCGTCGCTCGGAGAGGTTCGTCCGGCATTCCCCGACAATCTGCTTTCGGCCGTCGTGGCCGCCAGATTGACCGGTATCGACAACGCCACCATCGCCGGATCCTTGCCAAGTCTTGGCGCATAGGAGCGACCTGAATTGACCGCTGTCGATTATTCCACCATGTCGGGCAGACAAATTCGCGAGCTCTGTCGCACCGGATCGTTCGATCGGTCGACGGCAGGCGTCGCTGCGGGATATGTGCAAGCCAATCTTGTCATTCTGCCGGCTAATCAGGCAGCCGATTTCAAGCGATTCTGCGAACTCAATCCGCGACCCTGCCCGCTCTTGGAGTCGACCAAACCGGGCGCCACCGAAACCCTTCGGCTTGCCCGCGCAGCGGACATTCGTACGGACCTACCGCGCTATCGCGTATTCGAGCAAGGCCGGCTAATTGATCAAACGGGGTCCATCATGGACCACTGGCGGGAGGACTTCGTGACATTTCTCATCGGTTGTTCGTTTACGTTCGAATCAGCCATGCTTGACGCCGGTCTTCCGGTTCGTCACATAGACGAGTCGCGAAACGTACCCATGTATCGTACGAACATTGCGTGCCAATCGGTTGGTCCGTTCGGTGGAACGCAGATTGTGTCGATGCGTCCGATGAGCATCGAACAGAGTGAAACCGCGTTCCAACTCACATCTCGTTATCCAAAGGCACACGGCGCACCGATTCACGTGGGTAAACCATCCGCTATCGGTGTAGCGTGTCTTGATGAGCCGGACTACGGCGACCACGTCACCATCCACTCGAACGAGGTGCCGGTGTTTTGGGCCTGTGGGGTCACTCCGATGGCAGTACTGATTGACGCCGGACTGCCGATCGCCATCACGCACGAGCCCGGCCATATGTTTGTCACTGATTGGCTGGATCAGGATTTGCGAGAGGAACCCAAGGACGCGTAGAGTGCGTTGGCCACGAGATGTTGGGACAGCATGGGGAACAGCTGGCACCGGAGGCATTTTCGTAACGAGCTTTTTTTGAATCCGGCCCACGTTGCCCACTGAATGGAATCACAATCTCTAGAGCACGTCTTGCTTTTGTATACCGGGTCCACGGCCTTTGAAAGTCCGCCCGGTAGGGAGAACTCGCTCGCGCGCTAAAGCCCGCGTCTCGGAACAGAAAAACGGGAACCGCTCTAGTGCTGCGTCACACCTTTTTTTGCGGGTTCGACTACGGTCCGCTTCCTTACGGGCGCGGCTCTGATCGGGTCATCCCAACCCGCACATTAAGGGTTGACGAAGCACTAGTGCCGTATCCAAAAAGATCGTGTCGTTTCCTGCCCC
>JAZDDD010000769.1:0-19747 GCA_036679545.1 Gemmatimonadota bacterium
ACTACAGGGTGCACTTGCAAAGAACCCGGCCGATCGATACGCGGACGCTGCGGCGTTCGGGGCCGCGCTCGTGCCGCGGGTTTCGGCAACGGTTGCACCGGTGACGGGTTTGCGAGGCCGGATGCCGAGACTTGCGTGGCTCGGCATCGTTGGTGCGATCGTGTTGGGTGGCCTGCTCGTGATGCTACAGCGCACTGGTGGCTCGTCAGACATTGCCGAGCCGGTCTTCGAACGCACGGCGATCGCCGTGCTTCCGCTCCAGAACCTCAGCACTGACGAATCGCAAGCGTACTTCGCGGGTGGGTTACACGACGAACTGTTGACGCAACTTTCCAAGGTGGCGGCACTCAAGGTGATCAGCCGTACCTCGGTCGCAGGGTACACCGGTCCCGACCTGCCGCCACTCAGGCAGATCGCGGATGAACTGGGCGTGGGGAGCGTGGTGGAGGGGAGTGTGCAAGTGTTGGGCGGGCGACTCAGGGTGAATGTCCAGCTGATTGACGCCACAACGGACGCGCACCTCTGGGCACAGCGGTACGACGCCACGTTGGACGACGCGTTTGCGGTTCAGAGCGACATTGCCCAGCAGATCGTGGCCGCGGTAAATGCGGTGCTCTCCAGCGAAGAACAACTCGAACTAGCGGCCGCTCCCACCGAAAACGCCGAAGCGTACCGACTGTTTCTCCAGGGCCGCGAGTACCAAACTCGCCCGGGCCTTCTTCCCCAGGACCTCGAACGAGGAAGCCGAGGCAGCACTCCGGCTGGAGCCGGACCTGCCGCAGGCACACGCCGCTATGGGCCTTGCATATTATTTCGGTCGCCGTGACTACTCGAAGGCATTGGATGAGTTTCGTCTGGCCTTGGATGGCTTACCCAACGACGGTTGGCTCTGGTACTTACTTGGTGCGCTGAACCGCCGGTTGGGAAATTGGGACGAGGTCGTCGCGGCGTTCGAGAAGGCGACGCAGCTCAATCCGCGCGACGTGCAAATGCTCGCTGATCTTGGCGGGAATACATTCCTCGCGCTGCGCCGCTACCCTGATGCGGTGCGCGTGCTCGACCGGGCATTGAGTCTGGCCCCCGACTTTCATGCCGTCGCAGTTCACAAGGCATGGATCTACGTTTTTTGGCAAGGGCAGCTCGACACCCTGCGGTCCGTGCTGAGCCACCTGCCGACGAACGTCGAGCTGGGATTGCGCGGGACGTGGACCGACCACCGTGCTCGTCTTCTTTACTGGGAGCGGCAGGCGGACAGCCTACTGAATCTCCTTGCGCGCACATCGACCACAGCGTTCGAAGAGCAGGACTTCTTTGTCCCCGTATCGATGTTCGCGGCGCGGGCGCACCAGCTACGCGGAGACAGTGCAGCGTCGCGTGCGGCCTTCGATTCGGCTCGTGTGCTTCTGGATTCTGTTATCTCAGAACACCCGGATGATGCGCGCGTACACGCCGCCCGCGGCCTCGCGCTGGCCGGACTCGGCCTTCGCGAAGAGGCACTCCGCGAGGCGCGATGGCTCGAGGAATCGGTAGTTTACCGCGAGGACAAATACGGCGGGCCACATCTTATGCATGATCGCGCCCGAATCTTATCGCAGGCCGGAGAAACCGACGCGGCCCTGGACGAGATCGAGCAATTGCTGGCGGGGCCCTCAGTATTCGTGAGCGTTCACTCGCTACGACTGGACCCGCTCTGGGACCCGATCCGCGACAATCCGAGGTTCGGGGCACTCCTGGCTCAACACCAGAATTAGCCCGGAATTTCGGCGGCGCTCTCAAGTTGTCACATATTAATGAATACCCTAGTGGGCCAACATATTACAAAAACGTGTCCGCTTCCCCCGAGTCGTAGACCGGGAGGATTTTTGGATGCCGCGCTCGGCTCAGCGTCATAATCAATTCTTTGGGGTGTGGTCCGATAAACTGGCACAGTGGCGCGTGGTCACCGAGTCTCTCCCGGGGCGTTCCAAACGACGAAGGCATTGACGGTTGCGATGCGGGTGAAGTCTTCGTCTGTCGTCAACATCACCAGGTCATGCGCCAGACAAAGCTGCGCTAAGAGCGCGTCAATCGTACCAACCTGAATCCCCTTTCTACGACACGCCGTGCGGAGATCCGCAGCGCCGATGTGATCCGAGCGATCCGGCATCAAGAAGGGCAGTGACGCAAACTGCCGAACAATGCGGTCTCGTGATCGTGCACCACGGAACCCCTGAAGTAATTCTTGAAGCACAAGTCCGGTAGTAACGATGCTGCCGCCTGTTTCAAGCGTATGGGCGAGGTACGTAACTTCCGGTGAGTGCGCGGGTGTATCTCGTCGCAATGCCAACGACCAAACGCTCGTATCGACGAGCAAGTTCATTTACGGGAACGTTCTGCTTTGTAGTCGTATTCCGGATCCCAATCGAGTTTCCCGAACAGACCGAGCAACGCCCGCTGCTCGTGCCGTGCGATGAATTCTTCCAATGCTTTGGTCACGGCGGCCTTTTTGGTCTTTTCTCCACTGAGTTCGAGGGCCCGTTCGATCAGATCAGGGTCAATTGCGAGGTTTGTCGCCATGTGTAAATAGTTACACACATAGTCACACATCGTCAACCGTCGCGCCCGCGGAAGCACCAATATGCAAGGCGAGTTCGATCATGATGGTATCCAAAAAACGAGTCGAATAGCCAAATGCGCGAGTTTCTACACCGAAGGTTTTTTCAGCCGATTAGAGCGAACCCCGCTGTCACGAAGTCGGAGTCATACGCAAACGCGAGATTTAATTTCTCGCGTTTCATCACCGTAAAACTGACCGCGTCCGTCAGTGAGAATTTCTGATCGCCGAAGACCGTGAGCCATGCGGAATGCGCTTCTTGAACCAACTCGGTTGTTGCATCCAACCATTCGAATGCACCATCACCCATGAGACTGCCGAGAACCGTTCGTGCGACGACGGATCCACGGTGGTAGAGCAGGTGGCCGTGTAATTCAGCGAGCACCAAAGTGGTCCCAACCCAACGCCCTCCTTCCGCCGTAAACCGACGGGCGGTGGCGACCGACTGTGTGTGGTATTGATCTCGGGGGTTGGCCAGCGCGAGCAACGCGCTGGTGTCAATCAGTGCGCGACCCGTAGAGGTACTCATCGTGCCGGGCAGATAGGTCGGTGGGTAAGTCCTCCGCGTCACCGAGTGAGCCTATGATCGAATCGAGCGAAGAACCTGGCTTTGTTTCCACCAGCAGGGAATCTGCAAGCCGGCGTAATCCACGCCGAAGTAGTTCGGCTCGGGACAAGTTGGTTTGGTTGGCCATCTCGTCGAGCAGCGCCTTGTCTTGGGGATCCAAGTACACCTGGACGGGCTCGCGTACGCTGGATTTCTTTGCCATAATGTATAAAGTACATGTATGAATGTATGACGTCAATGAACATGTCGTGCACTGTTTGCTAGTTCGGTGACTACTACTAGGGCAAGAATGGGTTTCGGACCTGGACAGGCCCGTACCGCTGTCCGTGGTTTAAGTCCTCGCTAAAGAGTGTTTCTGCTCCAAGAGCCTCAGCGGCCGCAACGATTGCCCCGAGACCGTCGCGGTGCGGGTTGGGTTGTAATGACCAGATCTGTTGTAAGGGCATCATTGAGCCAATAGTCTGGGACACGGGGCAATTCGCTAAGGATGGCTCTTAACGTAGTTGATAATATTGTAATTCTTCCATATCATGGTAGAATTGCAATGATGATCGAAAGGACAGCACTGGGTGAATTGGAGTCGGCCATCGACCTTTTTCCGGTGGTCGCGTTACTGGGACCACGACAGGTCGGAAAAACCACGCTGGCTCTTTCTCTCGTAGATAGGCTCGGGGAAGATCAGGTTCGATATCTTGATCTCGAGTCGCCATCCGACCGGGCTCGGCTAGCTGATCCCGTCGCGTACCTTGAGTCTCAGGCCGGTCGCATGGTCATACTCGATGAAATTCATCGCACGCCCGAACTCTTTACCGTGCTCCGCGGCATTGTCGATCGCCGCCGTCGTGAGGGAGTGCGTATTGCTCAGTTTTTGGTCCTCGGCTCGGCCTCCCTTGACCTACTTCGGCAGTCGGCCGAGTCGTTGGCGGGCCGGATTACCTTCCTGGAACTGACTCCCATTCGTGTAGATGAAGTTGGGATTGAACGTCCCTCAATCAATCGCCTCTGGGTGCGTGGTGGATTTCCCGACAGCTTTCTGGCCCGGAGTGACGGTGCGAGCCTGGCGTGGAGGCGAGCGTTCATCCGGACCTACTTGGAGAGAGACATCCCGCAACTCGGCCCCCGCGTTCCGGCGGAGACCTTGCGTCGCTTTTGGACTATGCTCGCGCATTTGCAGGGGCAGCCAGTCAATGCTGCACAACTCGCCGCGGGTCTCGGAGTGAGCGGCCAAACCGTGGGCCGCTATCTCGACCTGTTGGTGGATCTGTTGCTAGTGCGCCGACTCTCCCCGTGGTCGGGCAATGTGCGAAAGCGGTTGGTCCGTTCGCCTAAGGTTTACATACGGGATAGTGGCTTAGTCCACGCGCTTTTGGATTTGAAAACGGACGACGATGTCCTTGGACATCCTGTTGCTGGCCCTTCCTGGGAAGGAATGGTGCTCGAAAGCCTGATCGGCGCCGCCCGGGATGCTCCCACCTTTTTTTATCGTACGTCCGCCGGAGCGGAGTTGGATCTAGTGATTGAGGGCAGCGGCCGTCGGCGATATGCCGTAGAGATCAAACGTTCGACGGCGCCAACGCTTAGCAAAGGTTTTCGAAACGCTTGTGAGGATCTCGCGGTAAATGACGCCATCGTCGCATATTCGGGCCGTGAACGTTTCCGAATCGGTCCGAATGTCGATGCACTCGGTCTGCCCGATGCCGTGCGTTGGGTTCAGGACCGAACGGGCCACCACTCTAAAGGAGCTTGACCCCGTCACGATCAGGAAAACGAGTTCTCCCAATGGAAAATTTGAGCGGCGCCGATGAGGACTTTTTTGCGAACGGCACGTCTGTCCGTCCGCCTTACGTCGTAGTGGTTCGCGCGTCAATCACGAACCGCCCATCTTCTCTCTCAATTCCTCGAGAAAGTTCTCAACAAGCACGAGCGGCAGGTCACCCAGGCCTGCGGAAGACACCCTGGGCATGATAAACCGCTGGTCATCCGCGTCTTCATCGCAAGGTGCCAACCCGGATCTGCAATCGATAGGCGAACAGCTCGACGTTGCGACGGTGCTTACCGGAAACATTCAGCGTGCCTGCAGTCGCTTGCGGGTAACGGTTCGTTTGGAAAACACCGCGGACGAAGTGCAGATTTGGTCCGACCACTACGATCATGAATTGGAAGACGTATTTGCCATTCAGGACTCCATTGCTCGCGCAGTGATCGATGAGCTACAGGTGGCCCTGTTGGGTTCGACTGGCGAAGATCTTGTGCCGGTTGGGACCGACAACTTTGATGCCTACCAGTCATACTTGCAGGGGCGGTTTTACTTGCCCAAGCGGGGTGCAGGCATTGCCCAAAGCATTCCACATTTCGAACGTGCCGTGCAACTTGATCCGAGCTACGCGTTAGCCCACACCGGCGTAGCGGATGCCAGCAGCATTCAAGGGTTTTACGGTTTGGTCCCACCGTCGGAGGTGATGGATAGGGCCCGTCAGGCAGCAACCCGCTCTCGAACTTGACTCGACGCTGACCGAGGCGCACAACGCCTTTGCTATTGTCAACACGATTTTTGATCGGGAGTGGGACGTTGCGAAATCGCATTTCCAACGAGCGCTGCAATTGGATCCCGACTATGCACTCGCGCGACTTTGGTATGGCTTTTTTCTTTCCTATTATAGAATGGAATGATTCTGCTGCCGTGTTGGAGATGGAAAGAGCCGTCGCCGCTGATCCGTTATGGTCCAACGCCAGACTTTTCGGTGGTGGAACGGAGAGGACTTTTCTCCACGATTGGGCGGTTCCATATTCTCGGTGCGTACGGGCCGGCGCCAGGATACAAGAAAGCCGAAGAGCTACACTCTCCGGCTTTCGAGGCATGGCAGATATCAGGTCCCTCGCACGTAACCTCATTCTATGGCTTCACGCTGTTCAGCACAAGGCGGAAGTGCGGTGGGTGCCGGTACCCGGATTCGAACCGGGACGAGCTAACGCTCAGGCCCGTGCGAGGGACCTGCGTCTACCAATTCCGCCATACCGGCGACCCGTCACAACCGTTGTTTGTGGGCAACTCTCGCCAGTCGCCACCGCAGGTCATAGGTTTGCTGACATAGCGGGAGTTTGTGTGATCCAATTATTGCGGTACGAGGCCAAACTGAACGGCAGAACTCGGTGAATGGTCAATTCAGCCGTCTAACCGCCGCCCTCGCGGACCGCTACACCATCGAGCGTGAACTCGGCGCAGGTGGCATGGCGACGGTTTACCTCGCCGAGGACCTGAAACACCACCGCAAAGTTGCGGTGAAAGTGTTGCGTCCAGAACTCGCCGCCGCACTTGGCGCGGACCGGTTCCTGCGGGAAATCACCACCACCGCCAACCTGCGTCATCCACACATCCTGCCGCTCTACGATTCCGGCGATGCAGACGGATTCCTCTACTACGTGATGCCCTTTGTCGAAGGCGAGTCTTTACGCGACCGGCTCGATCGGGACAAGCAACTATCCGTCGATGACGCTCTGAAGATTGCCCGAGAGGTTGGTGACGCTTTGTCCTACGCGCATCGGCACGACGTTATCCACCGCGACATCAAACCGGAGAACATCCTCATTGAAGAGGGACATGCCGTACTGGCGGACTTTGGAATCGCCCGCGCCGTGAGTGCGGCCGGAGCAACACAATTGACGGCAACCGGAATGTCCGTAGGTACGCCGGTGTACATGAGTCCGGAACAGGCCGGGGGAGAAGCCGAACTCGACGGGCGAAGCGACCTGTACAGTCTCGCGTGCGTACTGTACGAAATGCTCGGCGGACAACCGCCTTTTACCGGACCGACGGTCGAAAGTGTCATTCACCAGCATCTGGCAGCGGACTCCCCACCGATCACCAACCTTCGCCCGTCGGTTCCCGTGTCGATCGCCGGTGCGTTGCAGCGTGCGCTCGCAAAAAATCCTGCGGATCGCTTCAACCCCATCGCGCAGTTCTTGGAAGCATTATCGACACACGTCGCGACCACCGCACAACCGATGGCGGACACAGTCGGAACGAAAACAACCACCGGCCGTGCGCGGCGTACGTCACGTGCGCGATTGTTTGGCGTCGTCGGTGCGGTGGCCCTTGTCGCTCTGGTGACGGTCTTCCTCATCCGGTCTGGTTCGTCCAACGCGGCACCCGGCATTGGACCGTCGGTTGCAATACTCCCATTCGACAACATCTCGCCTAACGCGGACGATGCTTACTTTGCCGATGGGATCACGGAGGAAATCACGAATCAACTGTCTCGCGTCAGCGACCTGCGTGTGGTTGGTGGAGCCGCGGTGACCCGCGCGCTCGCGAGCGGAATGTCGCTGAGCGAAATTGCCGCCGCGCTCAACGTGGAAACTCTTCTCGAGGGAGGGGTCCGCAAAGTCGGCGAACAGGTGCGGATCACCGCGCAGCTCGTCGACGCCCAGAACAACGAGAATCTCTGGTCCCAAGATTTTGATCGGGACATGTCCGACGTTTTTGCCATCCAAAGCGAGGTAGCGCGTGACATCGTGATCGCGCTCGATGCACAGCTTACCCCGGCGGAAGAAGAGATACTCGACGAGGTGCCCACAAATAACACCGCAGCGTACAACCTGTACCTGAGGTCTTCTCAACTCCAAGGCCGTCTTCCAGACGAGAACGGTGCGGCCATCGAACTTTTGCGCCAGGCGGTTTCCATCGACCCGTTGTTTGCAAAGGCCTGGGCTTTGTTGGGGTGGCGATACGTCTGGAAGGCCCGTGTGGGGGATTCCACCGCCATCGACAGTGCGTTCGCGATTTCCCGGCACGCGGTGGAATTGGATTCCTCCCTCGCGCAGGCCCGATTTGCGCTCGGCAGCGCCTTCAGTTTACACGGGCATCTTAGCGAGTCGAACGCACAGTTTGAACATGCGTTGGCGCTTGATCCGGTGTACCGTGGAGCACTCCGGGACTTGAGCGCCTGGTTAGCGTACGGCGGTGAATTGTCACGAGCGCTGCGAATCGCGGCACGAGACCTGCCTCAGAATCCAAATCTTCCCAACACTAGGTTGCACATAACTATACCGTTGATGCTTCTCGGCGACGATGAGCGGACCGATGCTTGGCTGCGCGCCGCTGATGCGGAAGGCCTGGACTTTCAGCGACTCGACGTTATGCGAATCACATTGGACATCCTCCGCGGGCGCAGGCAACGCGCTATCGACCAAATCTCAGCGGGTCTGAACACGTATGCCGACAACTATGAGTTCGAGGGAGCGGCTTGGGCGACGTTGCTGTTCCTTGGGGAAACCGAGAGGGCGCATGCGGGATTGGAGCGACGGATGCGTCTCGCACCAAATGCGACGTCCCGCGTCTGGTGGGTCACCAACCGCACGTTGTACGCCTTTGCGCTTCTTCAGTTGGGGGATCAAACCCAGGCCAACCTGCTTTTTGACGAGTCGCTGAGTCGCGCATACGCCGCCATCGAAGGAGGCGACGAAAGGGTCTTCACCCCAATGGAGATTGCTGCGATCCATGCGGTGCGGAACGATACGGTCCAGGCGCTCCAGTGGGTTGAGCGAAGTTTTCAGGCTGGGTACAGAGCGCATCGCTGGCTGGAGCTAGACCCGATGTTCGAGAGTCTTCGTGGCCACGCACAGTTCCAACAGATTCTCGCGCGGATGGAAACGCATGTGGCCCGCGAGCGGGATCGTGTCGAGGCCGAGGGAATTGCGTTTGTTGTCGACTCCGTTATTGCAGCAGCTGGCATCCCGCGGACGCGTCCAGAACCGCGATGACCAATCAACGCGACCGTCTGACTTCCGACCTCGCTGCTATGCGCCATCATAAGAACTCTCTGGCGGCGAGAGGCGATGATGACAGTCACTGATCGACTATCGGCGGCACTCGCCGATCGATATCGGATCGAACGCAGACTTGGCGAAGGTGGCATGGCTACTGTGTACCTCGCCAAGGATTTGAAACACGATCGCAAGGTCGCGTTGAAGGTGTTGCGTCCGGAATTGGCGGCAGTGCTCGGTGCTGATCGATTCGTCCAGGAAATCAAAACCACCGCTAATCTGCAGCATCCGCACATCCTGCCGCTCTTCGACTCCGGCGAAGCAGATTCTTTCCTTTATTATGTCATGCCGTTCATCGACGGCGACACGTTGCGTGACAAACTGAACCGCGAAACGCAACTGGGTATTGAAGAAGCCGTGAAGATCACCGCCGAGATCGCCGACGCGCTCGACTATGCCCACGGCGAAAGCGTCATCCATCGTGACATCAAACCCGAAAACATTCTGCTGCACAACGGCAGACCGCTTGTGGCGGACTTCGGGATTGCACTCGCCGTAAGTGCTGCGGCGGGTGGACGCATGACGGAGACCGGTCTATCCCTCGGCACCCCGCACTACATGTCCCCGGAACAGGCGACCGCCGAAAAAGACATCACGCACCGGTCAGATATCTACTCGCTCGGCAGCATGCTGTACGAGATGCTCACCGGCGAACCTCCCCACACGGGTGGCTCGGCCCAGGCGATCATCATGAAGATCGTCGCTGAACCGGCCGATCCGGTTACGAAGATCCGTAAATCGGTGCCACCGCACGTAGCCGCGGCGACGGCGAAGTCGTTGGAAAAGCTGGCGGCGGATCGGTTCGAGACCGCCAAGGCGTTCGCCGAGGCGTTGACCAACCCGGCGTTCACGCTTACGACGACTCAAGCGGTCGCTAACGGCGGCGCACCCGCCGATTGGAAAGTGAAATGGGCGGTACCGCTGGCCGGAACAGCCGCGCTTTTCGCGTTGCTCGCGATATGGGGGTGGTCGAAAGCGCTCCGGGAGGTGCCCCAACCCGTTGCTCGGTTCAGCCTGGCGTTCCCGGAGGAAGAGACGCCCCAACCACAATTTGGACCTGGCCTCGCTTGGTCGCCGGACGGCGCGCGCTTCGTATATTCGGGAGCCCAGGACCAACTGTGGATCCAGGAACGGGACCAGCTGACCGCCACTCCACTCGCAGTGGGGAACGTGCCGGTGTTCTCTCCTGACGGACAGTCCGTGGCGTTCGTTGCAATCGGTGGAATTCAGACAGCGTCGATCCAAGGGGGGCAGCCGTTCACGCTGATCACTACTGGTGTTGAGTATCCCACCTCCATCGACTGGGAGAAGGACGGCTACATCTATTTCCGCAGCGCGTTGGGGTTAGCACGGATTCCCGGAACCGGGGGCGAAATGGAACTGATCTTCCGCGACAGTGCCATGGGCCCGTGGGTGGACGTGTTGCCGAACGGTGGGGGCGCGCTGATGATCAAGGGCTCGACAGCCGACGAGGCCACAGTGGTTATCGCGCATTTCGACACGGGGGATATCGAGCCCGTCATGCCCGGTGTGTACGCTCGGTATGCGGCGTCCGGGCACATATTGGTCGCGCAGCGCGACGGAACGGTGTTGGCCGCACCGTTCGATGAGGATGCGCTCCAGCTCATGGAGGGAGCCGTGCCGCTCCTGGAGGGGGTTCAGGTGAGCATTCTCAACCTCGGCGCGAGCTTCGCCATCTCGCCGCGCGGGGACCTACTGTACAGGTCGGAAGCCCCGGACGCCGTGACGGAACTCGTCTGGGTGACCCGGGATGGTGTCCCGGTTGCGATTGAACCTGGTTGGATCGGAGATTTCTCTTTTCCCGCCATCTCCCCCGACGGGACACAACTGGCCGTCGTGATAATCGAGAACGGGGATGAACAGATCTGGATTAAGGAACTCGACCAGGGCCCCCTGCCAAAAATCACATTTGTTGGTACAAACTCCCGGCCGACCTGGACGCCGGATGGGCGGTCGGTGGCCTATGTATCGGATCGAGGAAACGGCCGCGAGCTTTACCTCCGCTCCGCCGACGGCACCGGGGGGCCGATATTGCTTTTCGATGCGGAGGCGAACGGCGTCTTCGAAGCGGAGTTTTCGCCCGATGGAGATTGGTTGATCTACCGGCAGGGTGGCGGTTTTGGTGGACTCGACCTTTACGCACGCCGGATGCAGGGGATACGACCCCAATGGCTCTGTCCAACACGGAGTTTCGCGAGTTGACCCCGGCGGTATCCCCCGACGGCCAATGGTTGGCGTACAGCTCAGACGAATCAGGGCAAGCAGAGATATATGTGCGTCCCTTCCCCAATACCGAAGATGGTAAGTGGTTGGTTTCAACCGCGGGGGGCATAAACCCGCTGTGGGCTCCCGACGGCCGAGAGTTGTTCTATACCGCGCAAGGCAATCTGATGTCGGCAACCGTGCTGCCCGGGTCCACCTTTGTTACCGGCGCGCGCCAGCTGCTGTTCTCACTAGATGGGTTCCGACTGGATGTATTTCATCCGCAGTACGACGTCTCCCCGGACGGTGAGCGGTTCGTGATGATCCGACATCGCGGTGCGGAAACGGCGGGAGAGTTAGTACTGGTGCAGAACTTCTTTGAGGAATTGAAGGCGAAGGTGGGGAATTGAGAACCGGAGACGAGAGACGGGAAACAGGTTTGCCGCTTCTCGCGTGGTTTCCTGGGGAGTTTGCACCTTAGCTTCCCATCGTTGCGCTAAGGGGCTTGATAAGTCAGTATTATATGACTAGTATAGTCATAATGATACGAACGTCGATTTCGGAGCTAAAGGCCCGCCTCAGCGCGTTTTTGGACATTGTCCGGCAAGGCGGTGACGTACTCATAACGGATCGGGGGCGCCCCATCGCTCGCATTGCTCCGGTAGAGGGCGATCGACGCCAAGAAAGCCGTCGCGACCTCTTGTTGCGAAGCGGCCAACTCAAGCCGCCCACCGCAGCCTTGCCTCGAGATTTCTGGACTCGAAGTCGACCGCCGGACGCTGAGGGTCGCTCGGTCGCGGTCGTTCTCGAGGAACGCGGCGAGAGCTGGTGAGATTCTGGGATTCGTCCGCGCTCGTACCATTGTGCCTCGAACAACCACTCACCGCGCAATCACGCACTCTTCACAAAAGTGATCCTGAGCTTGTCGTTTGGTGGGGTTCCGTCGTCGAGTGTGGTTCGGCCATCGCCCGACTACACCGCGAGAGTCACCTGACGGACGAGCAGGAAACAACGGCGCGCGATCTGCTCTCGTTGTTGCGAGCAAGTTGGTTCGAAATGCAAGCCGGCGAGACGATTCGCGAGCAAGCTCTTCGGTTGTTGCGAGTCCACACGCTACGAGCGGCGGACGCGCTCCAATTGGCCGCCGCACTTGAATGGGCCGGCATACCGGCGAGCGGCTCTTTTGTGACGTTCGATGTTCGTCTGGGTGCTGCGGCCAGGCGTGAAGGATTTGTCACGCCTTAACGCGACGAAAGGTCCTTGGGAATTTGATCGAGGGGGCAAACGGCGCTTGTCGCCCTGATGTGGAAAACAACCGAAAGTTTAAAAGCCGGGGAATCGACGTCCCCCGGCTTTCATGGTGTATGACGGGAACTGACAGGCGACTCGCACTCGCACAATACGTCATCGTTGACCGGACTGCAATGTGCGCGGTGGGTGCCGGTACCCGGATTCGAACCGGGACGAGCTTCGGCTCAGGCAATTGCGAGTCGCCCGCGTCTGCCAATTCCGCCATACCGGCGACCCGTCACAACACTGAGTCATGGGCAACGCTCGCAACGTTGCCACCGCGCATGCTCCGAGCGGTGGAGGGTCTTGAAATCACCGGTGGACCGTTCAGCCTGTTTAAGGGACATCAACCCCACGACGCCGGCAGACGTTACGGGATCTGTTGGTGCTGTTGCGAACAAAAAGGCTTTCGATTCCCCTCGCCACTACAACGGACGCGAGGAGACCTATCGTGACTCCTCCAACCGCCAGTCGCAGGCCGTGCCAAATACCAGCGACATCATCTGTCCGCGTTCTGCGCCAAGGGCTGCGCGGATGCCAAGTTCGCGAGTACGAAGGCTGACCATACGAGTGGTGACGCCGTAAACACCAAGGGGTGCCATGAAGGCGGCGATGCTGGAGAACGCGAGCATTAGTCGCGTGCGATATCGTTGCTCAGCAACCGATCCCCGAACGAGATCGGTCATCGGTGCCACGCTGGTTACCGGAACGTCTGGACCAACGGACCAAACACGTTCACGCGCCGCCACCGCAAGAATAGTTGCTGACGTGGGCGGGGATTGTGTGATCGAAAAACTGCGGTGCGGAGCTAAACTGAACGATGGGAGCCCGCTATCGGTCAAGAGGTGGCGACAGTGCACGAAGGTACTCCCGATCCCAGGCAGCGATCATGCTCTCGAGAGCGGAGTAGGGGCCCGGCTGGTACGCCCGCGACGAGATACCGCGCTGGGACAACTCACTCACCTGCCAGTCCTGCTTGTTTGTCATGTTCCAGAACTCAATTGCGCCGGTCGGATCGTAGTCAGAGCTGGCCATCGTATCGGGGGCGAACAACCAGTCGCAGATAACACGGGTCTGATGTGTTCTGAGTCTTTCAATACGGTGAATCAGCACGTAGTCCGGAAACAGACTCAACAGCATGTTTGGAAACACCGTGTAGTAGTGCACGAGGTTCAGATACTCGCCGGTCAGGTCGCCGATGGCAGGGCCACAGGTCTCCCCGCTCATGGTCATGCTCCCCCCCTCACGGGCCAGCCGCATGGGACCACCCAGGAACGGCCCCTCCTGCAGATCGTTCATGCTATGGCGGTAGGGTGTGAGTTTGTTGAGTTGTGGATGCAAGCTCGGGCAGTGGTAACATTCGGAGTAATTCTGAAATACCAGTTTCCAATTGGCAGCAACATCATAGGTAATCTGATGCACCTTCTTCAACTCTGACATCTTCCACGGAGCAAACTTGTCGATCAGCGGTGCAAAAGCGTCGGTAAATGCCTCGCCGTCGCTGTTCAGGTTGAGAAAGACTCCCCCCTCCCACTCGGCGACCGAGACTGCGTGTAACGGGTAGTCTGAACGGTCAAACCCCGGCACCTCATTCATGTGAGGCGCACCGATGAGCGATCCATCCAATCCGTAGGTCCACGCGTGGTAACTGCACCGAATGGATTTGGAAAACGTGCCGGTCGGCTCCGCGCACAGGCGTGTTCCACGGTGGCGGCAGAGATTGTGAAATGCGCGCACGGTCCCGTTGGCATCGCGCAACACGATGATGCTTTCGGTATCGACATCGACAACGAAATAGCTACCGGGTTCGGCCAAGGTGGAGACGCGGCCGGCGTAGAACCAGCGACGCAGAAAGATACGTTCCGTTTCCTCCTGGTAAATGTCGGGCGATGTGTAGTACCGACCCGGGAGTGTGGTCGCGTTGTTCGCGGTGCGCGGGGACCGGCTCACCGGGATTTCTTCCCCTCCCCGACGGTAGTTCCGCCTAAACGACTGCGTTCATTTTCGAGGTTGCGTACGGTGCAATGCGGAATCGCGAAAGCCATGTCTACAAGCTAGAGGCCCACCAAGAGGAGACGCAACTCGCGGTGTCCATGGGTTAACAATTGAACAACGGATTACCGGCCGCCGGTAACCTCCACGTATGTCGCATACGACCTCGGTTCCGAAACTTCTTGACCCTCCGATTCGATAGCGTCGAGATGCAGTGCGGCCGCATTTCGCATCGTCGTTTCGACCTCCCCCCGCGTGCGCCCAGTCGCAACGCAACCGGGGAGGTCCGGAGAGTAGGCAGAATACCCGGTCGCGGTTGGTTCAACGACAATGAGGATTTTCACTTCTTGATACCTGCCTGTTTGAGAATACTCTTGATTGTTCCCGGTGAGAGGTCATCGTTCATCTTGCCAGCAACGGTTACGACCCCGGGTTTGTCACCGTGTTTGAACTGGCGGTGGCTCCCTTTGGTACGAGCCAGGTACCACCGGTTGTCCAACAACAGCCTGATCAGCTCGCGAACCTTCATCAATATAAAGGATTTTCTGAAAGGGTCGACACACGTTGACGTGAGGCGCAATATGTGAGGAGCCTGAGCGATGGGTTTTGTTGTATAAACGCGCCATGGCGCATTCCTACGAGATGGCGATAGGGCGGTAAAGGTCCAATAAGCTCGACTCTCAAGCCACGACTCAAAGAACGAAACCAGTTGGTGAAAGAATCCGTGAACGTATCCCCGCGGAAGCTCGGCGTCGCGCCGCGAGTATGCGTCATTGCTAAGGGCAACCCGGTGACGGTTGAGAAGCTCCGGGTGGCTGGCGTCACGGTGTACGAGTTCGATGCGAGGGTGAGATATGCATGAATGGTTCTGGCGGACCAACGTGTCTGACGCGGCCACTGGACCGCGTTGTCACTAACGGCACCTAACAGATGATTCGAGGGCACCAGGCCCAGGTCGATTTGCTATTGGCGGGATCTGTTGTAAGGTTTTTTCGAGCGCGCGTCCTTCAGCCGGCCAAGAGGAACCTCCCGAAACCGAGCATCGTGGCCACGGTTCCGAGCCAGAACAGGAACATCCATTTGATCAGCTCAGCCTTGAGACCGCTCATCTCGCCTCGGACGCCGGCGATCTCGGCTCGCAGCTCAGCTGTCTGGAGTTTGAACTTGGCGTCGAACCTCAACCAGTTTTGCTCGTTCAGCTCGCGTAACTCGGCGCGGAAAGTTGCATCCATGTTGTTCAGCAGCTCCACCAACTCATCGACGACTTTATCGCCAAACTTGTCGTAGAATTCGCGGGACAGCTTTGCAGTCACTGGCATGTCCCTACGGTAACATACGCTCGGCTGGCGGGCATAATCAAAGTCTTTGTACTATGCGCGGAATTCGCGTGCCGTGACTCGTAGTGGTCTACGAAGCAGCGCGTACGACGAGTTGCACCATCCACCGAACCGGCTCAACGGCGTTCTGTTGGGCACGAAAAATCCGGTCCCAGCATTGGATCCGCCGACGTCATACGACCGGGCCTCGGCGGCGAACACGCATACCGTCCAGTAGGGTGCCGGTGGTCTGCCGAATCAGTTCATCGACATCATCGTAGGCCAAGATGTGTCCTTCAACTACCAGTGACGCCAACCCGTGTACCGCACTCCACGCTACGTATGCCTGCATTCGGGGGTCCTGGCGTTTGATGACGCCGTTGCGCTGATGCGCTTTGACTACAGCGACCAGTTGTTCAAACAGGGCGATTGCGGCCTCCCGCAACTCCGGCACGTCGTCACGCATGAGCGCCTCCCTGCCGTACATCAACCTGTAGTGCGCCGGATTCTCCAGCGCGAAACGCACATATTCCTCACCCATGTGCCGCAATCGCTCGATGTTAGGTTGCTGAGCGTTTGCATCGATGGGTTGCAATCGGTCTCTGAGACGACTGAACCCCGCCGCCGCAACCGCAACGAGCAACGCGGTTTTGTTCCGGAAGTGGCGATAAGGTGCAGCGCGCGACACGCCGAGACGGTCGCCGATTGCCCGCATGGTCACGCTGCCTGTTCCGTCCTCGGCAATCATGTTGGCTGCTTCGGTGATGAGTGCCGCCCGAAGGTCTCCATGATGGTACGTGTTGGTCTGACTGGTCATGCGGTAACATGACTGAAAATGTTGACAACATCAACATCTTTGCATCAGTCAATGCCGTCAACACTTTGCGTCTTGTCTTTCTTAGAACTGCGATGGCAACACAAGTCTTCTCGGTATAACCAAGCCGCGGCCATTTCCCATCGCTCCGCGGTGGGTATTGAAGTACACGACGTCCCTCGCAGTGTTTGTTGCGATTCCGTTCGGTTCTTCGATCGTGGCAAGGCCCGTTTGCCCGTCGTCGTAACCCGGTCGCCCAGTGCCAGTCACGACGCCGTACGCTCCCGTCTCGAGATCCACGCGGTAGATGACGTGGTCCCAGATCTTGTTCACGTACAACGCGCCACCCGCGTAAACGTTGTGGGCGTTCCCCTTGCCCGGCAGCACGGCGAGTTCCTGGAGGTCTCCATCGGGGGTCCACCGGAAAACGATGCTGCTCCTTAGATCGGCGACATAAATATTGCCGGTGGGATCGATGGTGACACCGTTCGGTCCCGTCATGCGCTCGTCGCGTACAACGACGTTCGCGGCACCGCCGGTTTCCGGCACACTCGCGAGAAACCCCCCACGATGGTTTGCCACGATGAATGCGCCGTCAGGTTTTTGGACCATCCCGACTGGTCCATCCAACCCCCCATCGGCAAAGACCGACCGGCTCCCGTCAGCAGCAATGCGGAAAATCTTGTTCTCGCGGTAGTCTGCCTGCAGCAGGCTGCCGTCGGGAAGCGCGAGGTTTCCGGACGCGCTTGAGAACTCGTCGCTTAGCAGAATGGTTTCTCCGTTGGGAGCCGTCTTCCACACATCTTTGTCGAAGTTGGTGTTGTACATGTTACCGTCTGCATCGACGGCAACACCGCCGATCGCACCAAACGATGTCATCTCGATGCTCGTGACAAGTGTTTCGGTGCGGTGTGGGCGGATCGGCGTGCCATCCGACATTGTCGCCGGTGCCTCGAGGATGCGCGGATCCTCGCTGGGAGCCGTATCATCGACCGGCGGCATGCTATCGCTACAGGCCGTGAGGGTCGCCGCGCCGCCACCGGCAATCGCAATGGCAACGAGCCGGCCGATCGCAAGCTTGGCGTCCTTCCGTTTCGCGGAGTTGGGCGGTCTTCGCCGGAGCGTCACTACAAAATTCGACATGTCGGTTCCTCTCTGGCTGGTCGAGCCTGACGTGTTGCCTCCCACGAGGGCATCGATCAAGCCATCAATATATTATGGGACAATATATTGACCACCTACGTAACCACAGTGCAAAAAAGTTTCATTTGCCGGACACTCCAGCACCTGAGCAGTTCCGCACGTGGTACGGTTTTGGTTGGATCGGTCTCGCCGCGACCTGACCGCAATGTTGACAGCATTAACACTTTTACGTATGTTGACATTGTCAACACCTATTTTTGCCGAGCTTGAATGCTAGCTGGAAGAGCACGGGGTTGGTGGTTACGGAACGGACGACACGGAGCGGGTACGTGGAAGTCGATACATATGAGCGTCACCCGTCGTACGGTGAGCTTACAGCCATTCTGCTTGCTGGTGCGGTGCATGTGCTTGTTGAGGTCGGCTTTTCCGGTCTTGTGGCGACGTGGTACAATGTGGGCGTCTCGGTTTCCTTCGTGGTCTATATCGTCTGGCGGATTCGCCATACGCCCGGCGTACTTCGGATCTGGGGATTCCGCGGCGACAACTTCGTTTCGGCCGTTCGTGGGCAACTGTGGTTTGTGGTCGTCGGAGTTTTTGTTCTGGTCGTCTATGCGGCGGTCGCGAAATCGCTGGTGTTACCCTACACATTCTGGCTGACAATCGCGCTGTATCCTGTGTGGGGCGTTGCGCAGCAGTTTGCTCTTCAGAATCTGATTGCCAAAAACATCACTGGGGTTTTCTCGAAACCCGTTGCCTTGGCTGTTGGGTCGGCAACGTTGTTCGCCATATCTCACTACCCCAGGCTCGAGTTGGTGGCGTTGACGTTTGTATCGGGGGTTTTCTTCACATTGATTTACCGCAAGTTCCCAAACCTTTGGGCCGTTGGCGTCGCGCACGGATTGTTAGGCTCCTTGGCCTTCTATCTCGTCCTCCAAGAAGATCCAGGGGCTGTGATCCTCCGCTTCTTCAGCACGACCCTTGGGCTGTAATGCATTGCGACGAATGAGAAACCACGACAATTGAGTGGGGGAATGACCATGGCTGTCAACAAAGAGCTTACCGATTTCGTGAAGGACGGCATCGGGCGGGGCCTGCCACGCGAGCAACTTCATGGTGTCCTCACAGACGCAGGCTGGCCCGCCGATCAAGTGCATACCGCATTTAACAAATTTGCCGACGTCACGTTTCCCATCCCGGTCCCGCGCCCGAAACCCTATCTTTTCGCCCGCGAGGCGTTTGTCTACCTCGTCCTTTTCAGCACGCTGTACGTGAGCGCGTTCAACCTGGGTAACCTCGTGTTCGAGTTTATCAATCGTGTCTTCCCGGATGCGTCGGTCGACCCGGCGTTCGGATTAGCGGCAAGCCGAGAATCGATTCGCTGGTCCATTTCCCTACTCGTCGTCGCATTTCCGGTCTTCGTCTTCACGACGTGGACAAACGAGAGTGCCGTCCGGCGTGATCCCGATCGGCGGCTCTCGAAGGTGCGGCGTTGGCTCACGTACATGACGCTTTTTGTGGCGGCAAGCATCCTCATCGGGGATGTCACGACCGTCGTCTACAACTTCCTCGGCGGCGAGATGACAACACGTTTCGTCCTGAAGGCCCTGACGGTGGGTGCGATCACGGGTTCGGTGTTTGGATACTTTGTGCGAGACCTGCGAAAAGAGGAGGTTGCGGAGTGAAACCGCCACGTGGATCGGTGGTCCTCGGAGCGTGGGTGGTCCTGGTCATCACCGCGATTGGGATGGGACTGTACCTCATCGGCCCACCCGCCGACGAGCGTGCGCGTCGGATCGACCGGCGGCGCGTGGCGCATTTGCAGGCGTTTGCGGCAGCAACGGATCTCTACTGGACTCGCCACAACCGCTTGCCGGCGTCGCTGGACGAGTTAGTCGCTGAACCCGGTGTCAGCCTCATCACGATCGACCCGGAAAGCGCAGAAGCATACGCCTACCACTCCTTGGACAGTACTCGCTACGAGGTAT
>JAZDDD010000077.1:0-4056 GCA_036679545.1 Gemmatimonadota bacterium
AAGATGAGAATTGTGCGTGGTCAATTCACCTACGCATTGGGTCTGATTGTGGCTGGTGGAATTGGTTGTGAACCTCGCGCACCGATCGATGACGGCTCGCGCGCTGGTACGGCCCTTGTTGAGCTTGTTGGTGCTGGGACGATCTCAACCACGGCGCCCGAGTTCGCGACATCGCTATCGCCGACTGGCGACACGCTGTTCTTTAACAGGACGTCGGCTGACCGTTCGGAGATCGTACTTCTCTACTCGACACGAAGCGGTGAGACGTGGGGACCACCCCAACCGTTCGGCCCCACCGAGGGGATCTGGGCCATCGATCCCTTTATGGACGAAACCGGCAGGCGCCTTTACTTCTCGTCGAACCTCCCGTTGGAAGGTTCACCCGAGGGAGACCTCAACCTGTGGTTTGTCGAGTGGACAGACGACGGGTGGAGTAGTCCCACCGCGCTACCCGAACCCATCAACTCAGACTCAAGCGAGGTGTTCAACACGTTCGCTCTGGACGGCACGATGGTGTTTAGCTCAACCCGCAACGGCGTGAGCCGAATCTACTCGTCGCGTCTCGCGGGTGATGGAGCAACAGAGCCTATGCCGATTCGGTTCGGTCCGATCGACGAGGGTTCTAACCCCGCCATCAGTCCGGATGGCACTTTGATCGTGTTTGCAGGCGCCGATCACGATGAGCCGCCCGACCTCTATGTCTCCTGCCAAGAAGGTTCGGGCTGGAGCGCGCCGATCCGCCTGCCCGAGTTGATCAACTCGCCGTTTGCCGATTTTGCGCCGGGATTCACAGTGGATCAGTTGTACTTCACATCCGAGCGCCCCGGAGTCGCCGACCCCGTAGCCGAATCCGTTCGGCCGCCTGGCGACATATATCGCACACCGCTGGAAGGAGTCGCTGCGCACTGCACGCAACGTGTGGCTCAAGAAGAGTATTCTTTCGTTCCGTACGAGACACGGGCGTATCGCCTGATCAACAGCATCGCGTTCTCACCGGACGACCAAATCATGCACTTTGCGCTGCTGTACGGGGAGGTATTGGAGCACCGCGGAACTCCGTCCGAAACAGCACCCGAAACCGGACTTTTCTCCGCGCGTCGAAACGATACCGGTTGGACGGAACCCCAGCTTCTTTCGATCTCTGGCGTTTTTGATGACTACGAGCCCACGTTGACGGCTGACGGGACAATGATGGTTTTTAACTCTCGGCGCCCCTATCCAGACGGGCGAACACCAGATGCTAATGACCTCTGGATGTCGGAGCGTGGCGAAAATGGGTGGATGCCACCCACACGGATCGAATCCATCACGAGTTTCGAACACGAAGAATCGTACGGCACACTGACCGCCGACCGCACGCTCGTATTCGTCCACGGTCGCCCTGGCCCCGACGAGCAACCCACGTATGACCTTTATGAAAGCCGTTACGAAGACGGTGCGTTTTCTGCGCCGAGCCGGCACCCGGTCTCGACCGACCGATGGGGTGAGGGGGATCCATGGATCTCACCCGATGGATCCTATCTTATTTTCACTCGTTGGGATAACGAGATTGGTTGGAGCGAAACGGTGGACCTTTTCATTTCGTTTCGTGAGTCAGGTACGTGGTCAACCCCGGTGGCGCTTGAAGAACTGAACACCGATGGGCCCGACTACGGACCTGCGGTATCGTCTGACGGCAGTGATTTTTATTACCGCGCGAATTCGCGGTTTCGCCGCATACCGTTGGCGCCTATCCTGCGCCGGTACAAGTCGAGGTAACCCGCCGGCGACGGGCCTCCGCGTTCACGCAGAGGCCCGTCTTGTTTGGTCACCGGTAGGCCTTTTGCCTAGCGAATCTGCTTCACCCGCACTTTCAATACCGGATCATACCAACCATATACGTCAGGGTCGAGATCTGCGCCGCCCTGGATGCCCGGATGATGACGAATCACGTCGTCCGTAGCTGTACGGTTGTTCTCTCCATCACCGGCCACCGCAACCGGACCGATACCACCGCATGGATCGACGATGCTGGTGTACAATTCGTCGTTTGCCTCGGTGCCGGAGTCGTAGCCGCGTGCGTAGAACGTCCTGGCTCGATAGCCGTACAGCAACCGCGCGCTATTCAGACCCGTGAACCCGTCGTTCGTACAAATATGCATGACGGCGAGCGACAAACGATTGTGTCCTTGCCTCGCCTCGATGAACGTGGTGAGCGTATTCGAAAATGGTCCACCGCAACCAATACAACCTACCGGTCTTGGCGTGGCAAAAGCCTGTTGGACACGATCATTCGCTACGAGTTCGGGCTTGACGATGTAGAACCGTTCGCCTCTTCTTTTCCGCTCGATTTGTCCCCGGACTTCGCCCGACGGATTGGCCTCGGAATGTACGTTCACATATGCCAGCCCATTCCGCATCCGCCTAACGAGTTCTCGGACCGTACCATCAAACCCATCTTGCTCGCTCACTTCATCGTCGGTCAACCAACCACGCGCCAGGAGACCGTCAACATTGACCGAGGGATCCGCAGGTCCGAACAAGAACGCCACGACTGGCCCGTTCTCACCGCGAGGACCCAAATGTATATGGGCCTGCACAATGGCCGGTGCGTTCGCGACGTAAACCGCAAAGCCCAATCTCTTGCCATATCGATTGAGCGTGAATCTGGCAACGCCGGTTCCACTCGTTACGACGGCCGGCACCTCCTGTGCCCCATCGAGCCGCGCGACGAAGTCTCGCGCGCCGCGACGATCTCGCTCTCGATGCAATGACAACTCATCGCCGTCGATGTCCGGTGCCGTTGGTTGGTCTGCACACGCAGGTAAAATGAGGATGCTGAACAGCATCAGACGGACGAGGAATTTTCCCTTCATACCAGCCTCCTAATAAATGTGTGTAACGCATTCTTGGGATAGATACGGCCGTCTCGCCACCATTTTTTCGGCGGGTACGCGACAACAGCACGTCGATCACAATACTGGACCGAGTGCCGTCCGCCGCAACTACATTCGTCTGGGAAAGGGGGCTTCTTAGAGGATTCTCATAATTCGTTAATTAGAGAATCTGTCGCCTTTTGACATGCCAACCATGTACGGGACATCATCGAAAGGGCGCGGCGTCATCCGGTCGCCCCCAGGCATCGTACAACACTACGAGTCGCGCCCGCGCACGTTTGGTCCGTGAAGCATCAGACCCCTCAGCAGCCAGCAACACCTCATAGGCTTCATGCTGCAAGAGTTGCGCTTCTTCGTAACGACCCAGCTCGACAAGGCTCGCGCCCAGATCGCTAAGCGTTTCACCGATGTAACGGTGACCCGGAGGGAGACCATTGCGCCGAATCGCCAACGCTTCGCGAAACAGTGACACAGCACGAGCAGTACTACCCTGCTCCCGGTACAGGGACGCCAGTCCAATTCGAGGGAACGCACGATTTGGATGATCTTCGCGAATCACATCATCACCCGTTGCGATTGACCGATCAAAAAAGACAATTGCCTCTTCGAATTGGCCTTCATCCCGCAATGCGGTGGCGAGGTTGTTGTAGACGGCCACGATGTTCGGGTGCGGACCACCATATATGCGTTGGTAGATGTTGATCAACTCACGGTACGTGGCAATGGCGCGTTCCGGCTCACCCATCCGTTCGAGAAGCAATGCATAGCTGTTGAGGGCGGTGGCCACGTCCGGATGTGCATCGCCGAACAGCGCACGGCGTGTCTCCAGGACTTCGCGATACAACGTGTCCGCCTCGGCAAATTGTCCCAGGTCACGTAGCAATGCGGCCAGGTTTCGGGCTGTGCTCGCTACGTCCGGATGCCGGTCTCCATAGTACCGACGTTGCATGGCCAACCCCTCACGTAACAAAGGCTCGGCCTCCGATGGTTGATCGACACGACGCAGCATCCCGCCGAGATCGACCAGGGATTTGGTGACGCGTGGGTCGTCGGGCGGATAGAATTGCCGATCCAGTGCCAGTGCTCGACGGTAGTGCTCCTCCGCGGGTTCGTAATCACCATTCGTCTCAAACCAATACGCCAAAATGCCCAACACCTCACTTACCTCTGCGTGTTCTGC
>JAZDDD010000770.1:0-3725 GCA_036679545.1 Gemmatimonadota bacterium
ACACCGGTGGCGGTCATTGATGAGACGATGGCTGCGCGCTATTGGCCCGGCGAAGACCCCATTGGCAAGCAAGTCACGTTTGAACTCGACAGGACCACGCCGTCGGACGATCCGGTGAGACTATATCGCACGGTAGTTGGAGTGGCCAAGAACGTCCGTCACTATGAATTGGCCAGTCCTTCACGGATTCAAGTGTATATCCCGTTCACGCAGATGGCCGGGCGGTGGGGCATGGATATGTACGTAATCCTGCGTACCGATGTGCCCCCGGAAACGCTTGCGTCATTGTTTCAGGCCGTTGCAAGTCGTGTCGATTCAGACACGCCCATTGCAGATTTACAAACAATGAGTACGTATGTCGAAGGAAGGATGTCGGGTCGACGCGCGGTCAGTGGGCTCCTCGTTGCGTTCGGGGCGATGGCGCTGGTACTGGCCGCAATTGGTGTTTTTGGCGTGATCTCGTATTCGGTTTCGCGTAACACCCGTGAAATCGGCGTTCGCTTGGCACTGGGCGCGCAAGCGAGAGATGTCATCCTGTGGGTGGCAGGTAGCGGATTATGGATTGGCCTAATAGGTGTGTCGGTAGGATTGGCCGGCGCCGCGGCGCTATCGCGCGTTTTGTCCGGCATGTTGTATGAGGTCAATCCTGTGCAACTCAAGGTATACGGATCGCTGGGTGTTATGCTTGTGGGCCTCTGTGTCATCGCGGCGTACCTGCCGGCACTTAGAGCAACCCGAATCGATCCGGTGACAGCGCTACGACGCGAGTAGTCGTGGCGAAGGGCTTCAAAGTCGGCAGCCCGCTACTGCTACCAGCAATCCTTGCCACGAAATCCACCAACGCGTTTTTTGGGTGGTCTGCTCAGCTCACAAATCCGGTGTTTTGTGGTTTTAGTGGATTTCGTGGCCGCCGTTTTGATGAATGAAGTGCGGCGCTGTTCCCGTGGGTCCCGTGGCGCTGTTGTCATAACACCCGACTACCAGCTCCAGTGCAACATGGACGTCCATCGTTGAAGGTCTAATCTGTTGCACGAGGTGTGTCGTGCGCAACTCTTTTCATGACCAACGCGGCTAACAAATCTCCGGTCACGTTTGTTGACGTCCGCGCCATCCCCAACAGCGGTTCCACTCCGAAGATCAAGGCGATCGATTCGCCTGGCACACCAATGGACTCGAGAATCACCACGATCAACGGTATCGATCCGCTTGGTATGCCGGCGGCGCTGATCGCGATGAGTGCTGTGAGCACGATGACCATAACCTGGGTTCCGATGCTCAGATCGACACCAAAAACTTGCGCAAGGAACAGAATTGTGATTGTTGCGAAGAACGCGGTGCCGTTCATGTGCAACGTGGCACCAAGAGGCAGGACGAATCCGGAGATCTCGCGGGGAATGTCGAGTTCCTTTTCGGCGGTTCGTATTGTAGTGGGTAACGTCGCGCTCGAACTTGCCGTCGAGAAGGCCGTGATCAACGGCAACCGTGCCCGTTTGAAAAACTCGACTGGGTCGTAACGCCCCAGAACCTTCACCAGAACACCGAGCACACCGAACTGGTAAATCGCGAGTCCGACCATGACGGCCCCAAAATATAACCCGAGTGGCGCGAGGACGTCCAAGCCGAGACGTGCGGTCACCGCAAACGCCAAGCCGGCAACACCCAACGGTGCCAGGCGCATGGCAAACCCAATCATTACCGTGATGGCATGAGCAATTCCCTCTAAAACGTCTAGAGTCTTTGATGCGTAAGGCTGCGGCACTCTGGTCATCGCAACACCAAAGACAATGGTAAAGAAAATGAATGCTATGAGGTCGCCGTTTGCTGCCGCTTCGAGCGGGTTACGTGGCACGATGTTGACAAATGTGGAGACGCCAAGACCTTGTCCGGCCGCTTCGACGGTTGCCGCAGCTTGCGGCGCAAATGTCTCAAGCAACGTGGAACGGAGATCAGGAGTGATCGCGTTGCCCGGTCGCACCACGTTGACGAGGAGCACGCCCAGCGTGGCAGCAAACAACGTCGTCGCTACGAAAAACGTCAGCGTCCGCCCGCCAAGGCGGCCCAGTGCTTTCATGTTGCCAATGCCCGCGATGCCCAACACGAGCGTCGTAAATACCAGCGGAACTACCACCATCAAGAGAAAGCGCAGGAAAATCTGGCCGACCGGTTCTGCAACGTACCGAACGAACCGGTCGAGGTAGACTCCGTCTCCCGCTGCCGCGCCGGCCACCACACCACCGACTGTCCCGATGGTTAGGCCAAGGAGAATCTGCGTGTGAATCGGGAAGGTGAGTCCTGGGACTGTGGTGTCGTCTGTGTCTGCGCTCATGCTTGGTCTCGGTGAATGAAGCCGTCAATTGCGATGCCAAACATGACAGACGGCGCGAGTCTGCGCGAGGCGATGCGGTACGGTACGCTGTGTCTCAGATGATCGGGGGGGTTCCGTCACCGTCGCGGGGATCTACCTTCCAATTGTCGAATTCCAACATGTGCGGAGTTGTCATGGTCTCTCGTTCGATCGTCCTTCTCGGACCTCTCCTTTTCTTTGCAGCCGACGTGAGTGCACAATCGGATTCGTACGCCACATTGGAGCATCTCGCGACTGATTTTTGGGAGTGGCGGGCCGTTCATCAACCGCTGACCGGTGATGACATTCCCAGAATCGCACGGCCGTCAGGTTGGGTACCGGATTGGTCCCCGGAGACCGTCGCCGAGCGGCAACGCACGTTGGTGCAGTTCCAGGATCGATGGCGCGCGATTGATGATGCAGGTTGGAGCCGACCGCCCCGGGTGGACTATCGTCTCATTGGCTCTGCTATTGCGCGAGTCGATTGGGAACTGAACGTGTACCCAACCTGGCGGCGAAATCCACTCTTTTACGTGGATCAAACCCTCGGATCTGTGTTTGATCTGCTGCTTACACCCGCGCCGTTCACTGAAGAACGAAGTTTAGCCATTGCGCAACGGATCGAGCACATCCCAACTACGGTTGCTGCGGCACAACAAAATCTCGATCAAACAATACGACCGTTTGCGGAGTTGGCGATTTCTGAGTTGTCGTCCTCTGGTGATCGTTTACGAACCGTCGCACGGGAACTTCGAGATGTTGTGTCCTTCGCTACCTCCGCCCGCATCGACACCGGCGTGGCACACGCGATGAGCGCGCTGGCTGGTTTGAGGTTATGGCTCGAACGTGCGTTACCAAACATGCCAACAGAGACGGCAATTGGACGGGACTCGTATCTCTATTTTCTCAAGAACGTTGCCCTCATTCCGCACACGCCTGAGGAGTTAGTTGCCATGGCGCGGCAAGAGTGGGAACGAGCGGTCACGTTTGAAGCTTATGCCGTGCAACGGAACACCGATTTGCCCGAGATGTCCTTGTTCCCCAGTCAGGATGCCCAGATAGCACAGGAGGCTCAAGACGAGCAACGCATTCCGTACCTTGCACCGCTCGCGCACCTCGGCGTGACGGACGACCTCACCGGGCCGTTGCGACTCGATGAAGACGCTGTTGCGTACATTTGGCCGCCCGCGCCGGATTTGAGCTATTTCCATCTTTCGACCGCACGAGACCCGCGGCCCATCGTCGTACACGAGGGGGTACCCGGTCATTACTTCCAGATGGCTTTGTCCTGGGCGCATGAAAATACCATTCGACGTTTTTACTATGACTCAGGTGCCAACGAAGGGATCGGGTTCTACGCCGAAGAGATGATGTTGCAGGC
>JAZDDD010000771.1:0-6183 GCA_036679545.1 Gemmatimonadota bacterium
CGCGACATTCCCTGATGCTTCGTACGATTCCCGTGATTCCGAAAATCGTCCGGCGGTCCTGTAGACTCGTCCCCTCTGAAGTAGGAGGGGTACCGCTTCGAATGATGAGTCCCCAGTAGTCACCCGCATGGCGGTGTTTAGAACGTCCACACATTCAAGAAGTCTGAGCTGTCCCTCTAGCAATTCTGCATAGGCTCGCAACGGAGCCTGCATTGCCCGGGTGCTTTCCTGTCGGAGGGCTGTCTGGGAGGCGTAAGCAATTGCCTCCAAACACTCCACCTCATCCGTTCGTGGGCTTAAGTCTGCCAGATAACCGAACGCGGATGAGATCTGATATCCCAGACCCACAGCATTCAGTTGTGACTTCGCAAATTGATCGACGATCCGCAGGGTCAGAAACGCCCCAAGCGCGTGCTGAGAATCTTCTCCGTCTGGATCGCTCGCACGCTCGAGAAACGGTGTGTGAAAATCGACGGGAGTCTCGGTTGGTTCCGGGACATCGACTTCGAACACGCCGGGTTCGTCGGTTGAGTTAACGGTGAAGAGATCTGACACGTCAATACTCTCTCAGACTAGGATACGAAACCTATTGCTCTGACTACCTCGGCGGCAAGGACATATGACCTTGTTCGCCTCACTTTGCCGTCGCGAGCATTAGACGGTGTCGCGTTTTTTCTAACCACACCCGCGCTGGCAGGGTACCATCGAAATCGTTGACATGACACACTTTATGACATGCCAAAGGGATTCTCGACCCTCGAACTGCTCGTCGCCATGACGGTTCTTGCCCTCCTAATGGCAATTTCCGTTCCGAGGCTGGGACGCTTGAGGGATCGCCTCGCCGTCACACATGCCGCGAACGAAGCCGCCACCTTCATACAGAAAGGCCGCCTGGAAGCCGTTGTCAAATCTCGCAATATACGGCTTTTATTCGGCCCCGATCGTTTTACCGCCTACCTCGTTTCCGGTGTACCGGGACAGTCGGATTCTTTGCTATTTGCATGGCCCGGGCCACAGCGACTCGGCGTCAAGTTTTCGGTTTCTCGGGACGCAATCCAGTTCCAACCCACGGGCATCGGTTATGGCGCCGCGAATACGAAGTTGGTGTTCCGTCGCGGCCAAGCGGGGGATTCCCTGTCCACTTCCATTTTGGGGCGAGTGCGACGCCGATGAGCACACCCGTTGCAACCAAAGGGACGATCGATGCATCTAAACATCACGAACAGCTGAAAATCGTGGTCGCGCGTGGCGCTGGACGGCGGCGTCAACCGACCACAAAAACCCCGGGGCGTTATCAACGCTCCCGGGGTCTTTTTTAGTACGCTGCGCGTTTAGCCGGCCGTTATTCTTCCTCGAGAAAAACTAGCGTCTGCCGGCGGGAAACCGCCTCAGCTAGGGCGTCCATCACCTGCGGATCGATTGCCGCGCCCGACAACAATTGCATCCGTTCCGTCGCGTCACTCGGCGACAGTTCAGTTTGATACGCGCGCGCGGTAGTCAATGCGTCGTAGATCTCCGCCGCGCCAATGATTCGAGCGCCGATTGGAATGTCCACGCCTTCCAAACCGTCCGGATAACCCGTTCCATCCCAACGCTCGTGATGGCTCCGCACAAATTCTATTACGGAACCGAGATGTGTGAGCGGTGCGAGGATTTGCGAACCGATGACAACATGTTGCTTGATGTGTTCGAATTCGTCTTCGGTAAGAGAAGTCTTCTTGTTTAGAACTGACTCCCGGATACCAATCTTGCCCAGATCATGGAGGCGACCTGCCGTACGAACCTGTTCGACGACATCATCATCGAGATCCATCTCCGCTGCGATCGTCGCGCTTAGTGCGGCAACACGTGTCGAATGCCCCGCGAGATAGGGGTCCTTTGCCTCCAGCGCGTTGATGAGTGCCTCGAGTGTTGCGACGGTTACGTCTTCTAGTTTTGTACGCTCGGCGCTCAACTCTTCGGTGCGTTCCAGCACTTGGGCGCGTAACCGGTGCGATGATTGCCGGCTGTTCATCTCGGCCTGCCGGCGACGCAGCGCCCTACCCACTGCCGCATTTAGTTCGGTGAGCTCGATCGGCTTGGTGAGATAGTCCATCGCGCCACGTTGAAGACAATTGGCGGCAGTCGTCGCATCGTCCATTCCACTCAGCATGAGTATCCCAATTTCGGGATCTGCTTCGAGAGCCTCAGTCACTACCTCGGTTCCTGGTATTCCCGGCATGCCGACGTCGAGCAACATGAGTTCGGGACTGTTGCCGCTGCGAATACGCTCGAGCGCTTGTTCACCCTGATCGGCGGTTTGCACGGTGTGCCCCAGTTTGCCGAGAACGCGACTCAGTGCGTCTCGTACTCCCTTCTCGTCATCGACAACGAGAATATCCGCGCGACCGATGACATCCTTAGTGGACACGGTGCGGCTCCAAGGTTCGGACCGACCAAACGGCCGTCGATTGATGTAGTTGGTTAGATGAGTGCTGAGTCGTCGACGAACTCGATCGGCACGTCGGACGGAATGAGGTCGAGCTTTGCGGCGCGTGAGAACAGTTCGTACACCGCCTCGCGGCCCCTGTCCCCGTAGTCCACCGTATAGTCATTGACGTACATGCCAACGAATTTGTCGGCGTCCGCTTTGGTGAGACCTCGTGCGTACTGCATGGCGTGCTCGAGGGCCTCGCTGCGATGTGCAAGTCCGAACACGATGCTTTGCCGAAGGTCTTTGGAGATGAGCTTGATGAGGTCATCGCCGAGGTCCCTTCGAACGACGTTGCATCCCAGTGGGAGAGGGAGGCCATCGGTTTCCGAGTGCCACCATTCCCCAAGGTCCAACCACCGTTCCAACCCTCTTTGCGCATATGTCAGTTGCCCCTCGTGAATCAGCAGGCCGGCATCGACTTCATCGGCGAGGATTACGTCCTCGATTTTGTCGAACGGCGTAGACACTGGTTCAAAATCCGGTTGGTACATCCGGAGCGCCAAAAATGCCGTCGTCAACTCACCGGGGATTGCGATTCGTTTGCCCCGAATCGACTCTCGCACATTTGACGGAACGTTGCCTTTTGCAACCAACCGCGGGCCGTATTGATCGCCAATCGACGCACCGTGCGGCAACAACGCATAGTTGTTTGCCACGTGAGCGTAGGCGTGAAATGAGACCGCGGTGATCTCGAGTTCGCTCCGGAGTGCCCGATGGTTTAACGACTCGATATCGGACAGCTCATGGACGTAACGCCGGTTCCCTGTGTCTATTTTTTCGGCAGCCAGCGCCCAGAACATGAACGCGTCGTCCGAGTCAGGGCTATGAGCCACATGCAATGTTGGCATCGTCTTTTGGTTTCCGATTCTACAGTGGCTGAATTGATTCGGCCCCACCGGAGGCCGCCGCGGCGTCTTGTCTAAACGATTCGAGCGCGGTCTTATGCGCCTCGTATTCACCTCGAGTCTGGCCAATCTCAGATGGGTAGTTCCCGAGGAACTCACGATACGCCGATGTCATCGCACCGGTGTCGCCTTGCAAGCTGGCCAGCGTGTAGTCCAACATCGGGGCCATGAGATGAGCTGGGACGCTGGCCCGAATCGAATCTGACTGGGCGCGCACCGCGTCATCATTTCCCGCTAGGCCTTGTATTAACCCGACGTGATAGCGGGCGTCGATGTCAAAATCACCTAGCAGCGCGTAAGCCTCCAGCGCCATCGGCGTGAAAAACGCGACGGTGTCAGCGAGCCCACGGGAATCCGCGATCATGATGCGCTCAAACAAACGGTCGGCTCGCTCTCGAGGAGTCATATTGCTGATGTCAGGGGCGCGCACCTGCGGAGTTGGTACGTTTGATGGCAATTGCCCCGGTGGGCCCGCGGCTCCCCGATCGATGAATTGCATTCCAACGGCAATGACCAGAGCAACGGATGCCACCCCGGCAGCGATCCACCCGGCGTTGTTTCCGGTTTTGGCTACCTCGGCCGACCGAGCGGCGGTTGGGTTGCCGCACACGTGACAGAAACGTGCGCTGGCGCTAAGCGTTGTCTCGCAACTTCGGCAGTTTTGGGGTGTGAGTGGGCCACCGCAGTTGTTGCAGAATTTTCCGGTGGCTTGCTCGCCACAAGCGGGACACTTGATCGTGGTCTGCGGCATTGTGAGAGAGAATGTACACCGGGAACGGGGGCGAACAAACGTCCTGTGCTAGCGACGTGCGGGGGGTCTGATTACTCTAGGCGACATGTCAGCAGACTCTCCGGATGGTCGTCGTCCCAGCGGCTTCGAACCGCCACTCAGCGCAATCAAAGCCCGCCAAATGGGTGAGTTGTCGCGTGGGGAAAACCGCTGGGAGGTTGTATTGGAATCGGCCCGTGACCCAGAGGTGGATGCTTTGCGGGGCCGCATTCATTATGTGTCCGGTAACGAACATCGATGGTCAGCCTGGATTTTCCTGGAATGGAGCCAATCCGAGGTCGAAAGCCGTTTCGCCGACTTTTCGGCGCAAGAGCTTTGGAATCTGCTCGATTCAATGACTTAAGCGGACCACCGCCCCCTGCCCGGATCCGGTTTATTAAGGGTTGTGTTCTCTCTTGCCGATACTAATTGCGTTTCATCGGCGATTTCGTGCTCAGACGACGCTGATTTGTCGTTAACGGACCGCTTTTTGCTATGATCAGTCGCCGAGCGGTGTCTTTTCGTGCGTATCCTGCACGAAATCATTGACGCTCAGTTTTCTTGTCATTAGCCTCAACGTATGAGGACAGCCACTTTGGCCTTGGCGGGTGATTGTGGTTCTCAGTAACCGTAACCCAAAAGGAGTGGTTCGTGACCGCAACCCTTCCCCCCCTGACTAGCAGTCCGGAAAAACCGGCCTTGCCTGAGGTCGCGCTGGACACATCGGGCGCAACGAAGGCTGACATTTTGGAGCTGACCACGCGTTTTGAGGTCGATTTCCTACGTTTGCAATTCACAGACATCCAGGGCGTCAACAAGAACGTCGAGGTTCCGCGGAGCCAATTCGATAAGGCTTTGTCGGGTGATATCCTGTTTGATGGATCCTCGATCGAAGGGTTTGTGCGGATCGAGGAGAGCGACATGTTGCTGAAGCCTGATCTCGCAACATTCCGGATCCTGCCGTATGACGACGAGGGTGGACGTGTGGGGCGGGTCATCTGCGACATCTTTGGTTCGGACGAGGAGCCGTTTGCCGGATGCACTCGCTCGGCGCTGCGACGACAGGTGGATCGGGCGAAGGCGCTTGGTTATGAAATGATGGCAGGATGCGAAGCGGAGTTTTTCTTGTTCCTCCTCGACAAAAACGGTGACCCTTCGCTCGAAACACACGACCGGGGAGGTTACTTCGACCTTGCGCCGGTTGACAAGGCGGAGCCGTTGCGCCGGTTGATCATCAAGGATTTGGAGTTGTTAGGCTTCGAGGTTGAAGCTGGGCACCATGAGGTTGCGCAGGGGCAGCACGAGATCGACTTTAAGTACGAAACGGCCCTAACCACCGCTGACCATATAGCGACGTTCAAGTACATCGTTCGCAACGTTGCGTACCGGCACGGCTTCTTGGCCACGTTTATGCCAAAGCCAATACACGGTGCGAACGGCTCGGGGATGCACACCCACCAATCATTGTTCAAGGGCGATACGAATGCGTTCTACGATGCGAACGCCGAATGGAAGTTGTCTGAGACGGCGCTCCACTACATTGCCGGACTCTTGGCACACGCGCGTGGATTCGTAGCGGTAACTAACCCGCTGGTGAATAGTTACAAACGGTTAGTGCCTGGCTATGAGGCCCCGACCAATGTTGCGTGGAGCATGCGGAATCGTTCCCCCATGATTCGTATTCCCGACAAGCGTGGCACCAGTACGCGCTGCGAGCTTCGCATCCCCGATCCGGCGGCGAACATCTACTTGGCGTTGGCGGTGCAGCTTGCCGCTGGGTTGGATGGTATTGAGAACAAGTTGACGCCGTCAGATCCGGTGAACAAAAACATCTTTGCGATGAGCCACCGCGAACGTCGCAAACACCGTATCGACGAGTTGCCGAGGGACTTGCATGAGGCGCTGAATGCGTTGGAGAAGGACGATGTGGTAAAGGAAACGCTTGGGGACCATATCTTCGAACGCTTCGTGGAGGCCAAGCGACAGGAATGGATGGAGTATTCGTCCATGGTCAGCCAGTGGGAGGTCGATCGGTA
>JAZDDD010000772.1:0-4093 GCA_036679545.1 Gemmatimonadota bacterium
AAGAAGGCCGCCGGCTTCCACGAACGCCTTTTCGTACGCCATGGCCTTGTGTAGCATTTCGACGGTAAATGGTGTTTGGCCTTCGAAGTCGATTCTTGCGCGCGCGCGCAGATAATCTTCGCGTACCTCAGGTGCCATGGCTTCCAACGCACGCGGATCGCGCGTTGGACGATTGGCGACGAACAACTCGTATACGGCCAACGTTGACGTCATTGGCACGTCGTTATCGATCATCGTTTTGAACGTCGCGGCAACTTCTGGGCTCGAGACGTCAACAGCGCCTAAGACAACTGACGAGTTAGACGGGCACTGATCGGGCTGCTTGTCGGGATGGTAGTCGGTATTGGTCAGCAGTCCATGCTCGAGGTTGTCGATTCCGAGTTCAACTGCTTCGGTAAAGCTCACCGAACACAGATGCCCCGTAACCTTCAATCCTCGACGATGGGCCTCCTCGAGTGCGGCACCGAGCTGAGCCCTGCCGATATTTGCGTAGGCCTTCAGCCAGGTGGCACCCTCGTCGGCCCAGTACGCTACGAATCGACGAGCCTCCTCCGGCGTGTTGATCAACGTCATTGAGTTGATGCCGGCTCCGCCGGTGATGTACGGGGCCGTGATATGAATCCTCGGGCCCGGGGCGCCGCCTCGATCGATCACCGCTTTGAGGTTGATCTCAGAATACGGTGCGCGGCTTCCGGTTGTTCGTACGGTTGTGACACCCGCACCCAAGTACAAACGCGGAGCACTGTAGATCAGCGTGGCCCCGCGACCGCCAGCGGCCGTGTAGTAGAGGTGGTCGTGGAGACCAATCAGTCCGGGTATAACGGTGTGGCCTTGCGCATCGATGACCTCCGCCCCCCGTGGTACACGAACCGATCGTTCGTTTCCAACGGCCGTAATACGACCGTTCTCGATAACTATGGTCTGGTTTTCTCGCGCGGCTCGGCCGGTGCCGTCGATGACGATGGCGCCGGTGAGGGCTATGGTCTGGGCATCGGTGGTGACATATTGTCGTACTGCATTTGAAAGCGTGGCAGGGCGTTGCGCCGCCATGGGTGTGGCAATCGCGGCGAACAAGGCCGTTAGCAGTATTCTGCGCATCATCTTCTCCTGTGTGTTGTTACGGCGACTTAACGTTAAAAACGGTCTTCATGCCAGATTCGAGATGCTCCGCTATATGACAGTGGATCATCCAGCGACCGGGATTGGATAGTTCGAGCAAGATATCTGCGCTGGCACCAACGGGAAGCATCATGGTGTCCTTCCACACCAAATTGGTGTTTGGCATGCCGTTCCTTTCGAGCACGAGGAACCGTTGACCGTGGATATGCACCGGGTGTTGCATGGCATGAAACGCTTCGCGTTCATTGGTCAAACGGATCTTGATCACGTCACCCACGGTAAAGTCCCAGTCGATGTCCATGTTCTCGCGACCGGTGTCAGGGTCCCGCAATATCCACTGTGCTTGTTCCGGCGTAGATGCCCAATTCATCATGGGCATCGTCCCGCTCCATTCTACGGGATTGAAGTATGCTGAGTCGAATTGCATGAGCCGTTCGACTACAAATGGTAGGCTATCCGTTTCGAGCGTGAGCACGAGACGGTGATCAATCGCCTTGTCAAAGAGTGGCCGATACTGATCAATCTCCGCTTGTGTAAAACGATCTTCGCGTAGCACCGAAAAAGATGCGGCGAGATCTGGTGTAGTTTGTTCTTGAGAGATGTGTACAAACCCCAACGTATCGACTTGGGGAAAGAAACGTCCATTGAGATGATCGATGCCCTGTACGCGGTTTGTGACGGCGTATGTCCCGGAGTCCGGAAAACGTGCATGCACAATGTAACGCTCCGCTGGCGCGATCACGATCTGATCGACCCATTGTTCGCGTTCAAAGTTGCCGACATCCGAACCGACGGCCTTCAATACCGCCCCATCAATCGACAAGTTGAAGGTTCGGGTGTTTGCCACGTTTGTAAAGAAGAATCGAACGACGGCGCCTTGGTCGATACTTAATTGATATTCGGGTTCGCCGGTTCGCCGTTTGTGAGAAAGACGTTGCCAAACCGACCCATCAAGGCGTGTGTCGCTTGCTCGCGACCGAATGGAACGATGGCGCTGTCGGCAATGAGAATGTCATCCAACATGACAATCTCTTCGTGGTTTGCGGGAGAGAAGTAGTCGGGCCGTGATGAACGGACGAGCATATTTCCATAAAGCCCCAAGTCTTGTTGTATGTCCTCACGGTGATGCGGGTGGTACCAATAAATTCCTGCGTCCCTAAAATAGACTTTGTAGTAGAAAGTCTCACCCGGTTGGACGGGATCTTGTGTAACGCCAGGCACACCGTCGTATTCGTTTTCGAGCCGTACTCCATGCCAATGCACCGCTGTAGGCCACTCGACATTGTTCGTGAAGTTGACGTGGATGGTGGCGCCCTGTGGTACCCAGATTAGTGGACCAGGGTATTGCCCGTTGAAACCGTACATGATGAACGTGCGACCCTTGATCGTTCGGCGAACAAGACTTGCCTCCAACGCTAAGGTGTCGCCGGAGGCCATCCGGACAACCCGTCGCGGACGCGCATCGGGAATATCCGCACTATCGGTATCGTGTGGCGTGAAAGGTGTAGCATTCGGTGGATCGAGTTCCATGAGTGCGGGAAGCATGGCAATCCCCGAGGGCATGGGCGGTCTCAACCAGCCATCAGCTGCCACGTCGCCATGTGTGTGGTTCATCGATGTTGTTTCGCTGGACGTTGCGCCGATGAGGAACTCGAGCAGATCCGGAGGCGACATGCGTGTGCTGGGGGATCCGCCGCGAAGCACAAGTCGACCTTCGCGTTCATCTGTGTCTGCGGCGTTTTCGGCGGAGATCAAGATCAGAAACTTGTTATAGTCAACATCTTGTACTTGCACGGTTCCGTTGCGGACTTCGCCGAGCTTGATGGTGGGATAAAGTAATGGCGTGGTGAGCCACGCAACGTACGTCGAGTATTCGCCGAGTGTTGTTGGATCGGGCAGGCCACTTATTGTGAATGTTAGGTCGTACACGTGGTTGCCGTTGGCGTTCACCGCAACGCCAAATGGTGACGTGACGGGATTGAGGACAACTCGGGCATGTGTGTTGTCGAGGCCGGGAGTCGCAACCAAATCCATACAGTACAGGTCGGTACTTGCGCCGCTCAATTCAGCGCGGGCTCCCGCGCAGCTGACGGTTGAAATCTGGTCTGCATCTGCGGGCAATATCCCTCCCACTAATCCGGCCGCGAGGATTGTGAGGGTTGTGGTGGTGCGGGAGACGCCCGGTATCATGAATATTGACCGAGCGCAAAGGCTTGGATGTGTGTTTCTAGTCGACATCACAAGTTGGCGGGTCGGAAGTAATCTCGCTCAAGATGATGCTGTAACCGTTGCAATCAACGATGGCAACTTCCCGACGTCCGTAATGGAAAACCTCCGGTCCCCATTCCGTATCAACCTTGTCGCGCAGTGATTCGTACAACGGTGTGACGCCGACGATGTCCAGCCGCAACTGTCCTGTCATTTGTGGTTGTGGCTCGCGATGCTCGGTATCCACGTAAAACATCAATCGAACGTCGTCGTGACTCATGATACAAAAGTTCGGTGACTCCGCGGGCCAGAGAAGATCCAACTGGAACCCCAACAGATCCCGATAAAAATCGATGGTTTCATGAAGATCGCCGACCTTGAGTGTGGGTTCGACTCTCTTCATTGTGATCCTGTTGATCTAAAACTCCCTATTGTGGCCAGGCGGAATCTAACCGAATAAACCAATCTTGGCGTCGCCCCGTCTTCACAGACATAGCATAGATCGTTTTGAGGTTTGAATATGTCATTGGTTCCGAAATTTCTCGTGAAGCTTTCGATTTGGACAGGTTTACTCCTTCTGGCATTTACGGCTCTGTCCGCCATGGGCGGGTGGGCGGAGGCCCTCGCACATCTGCCGGCTTGGGCTGGACGGGCGCTGGGACTCGCCGCTTTCCCGGCGGGTTTGGCTGTTGCCCGAGACGTGTTGCCCGATGGAATGGTCTCATGGCATCGGCTTGGAACCATGCTTGGCCTTACCGTTGGTTTG
>JAZDDD010000773.1:0-3999 GCA_036679545.1 Gemmatimonadota bacterium
ATGCGCAGAGTGCTTATCGATCATGCACGGTCTCGTGCGCGCGCCAAACGAGCAGGGCAACGCGTCACTTTGGACGAGGGTTTGGTGAGTAACGAGGAGTCGTCCGTAGATCTCCTGGCACTCGACGATGCGCTCAATCGGCTCGGCGAGCAGGATGATCGTAAAAAACGGGTGGTCGAGTTGGTTTACTTCGGAGGGCTCACGCATGAGGAAGTTGGATCCGTGCTCAACATCTCCGTCGCCACAGTTGACCGCGATTTGAAAATGGCAAAGGCATGGTTATTTCGCACGTTGAGTGCAGATGGTTGAGTGTGGCCAAGAATCACTTCCCTCCTAAAGGTTCCAACCTAGCCCGAATCATCGTTTTCGTTGCGGCGAGTTGACTGCAACGGCATTCGCAATATTCCGCGAAGCGTGTTCCAGTCACTCTCAGCCACGTCGTTCAGGCCGGGAGGAATCCGGATGTTGCTATGGTGGAATAGGATGATGGGCAGCAGTAGTGTTTCGTACACCATCAATTGCTGAATCGTGATGCCTAACAAAGGCAGTACCGCGAGCCGAACCAGTGTTGAAAACAATATTTCGCCAGTGTGAAACCGCAATGCGCTGCTTGCATCCATGTGAGCGTCCGAATGATGTACCGCATGAAATCTCCACAACAACGGTATTCGATGATTCAAGCGATGCCAGGCATATTGCCATGCATCGAATGTGATAATCGCGAAAGTGAGCGTGATGGCTGAGGGCAGGTCCAGCCGGTGTAACAGGCCAAACGTGTTTGTGCGCGACCATTCTGTCACGTAGAGCAGTGCGCCCGCCGCCATGCCTCCGACAACCAGGGAGTTGAATACGCCAAGCGCAAGGTTCGTGACGTCGTGGCGCACACGCGGCCTGTCCCGCCTGAACATCGGAATAAGGCCTTCTAACGTCCAAAGGGTTGCGAGAACCGTCGCGGCAAAGATTGGTTTGAGTGCGGAGTCCATATCTCGGTGTCGGTCAACATCGATGTTGCCTGTAACGTAGATTAACCAGGCAGGACGCTCGCTCCAATCGACGTACCTACCATACAGTTAATTTGGCCCTGCATCGTCCTTCTTTCGGGCCGCTGTCCCCTGACACTGTTACCGGTGCATATGCTACTCCAAGTCGTTCACGGAACACTTTTGGCTGCGTCGATCTCCATGCCACAGGATCTTACCCCTGTGGAGACGGTGGTAAAAAGTGCGGCCAAGGTGTACAGCGGCCGCACTGGTAATCTTGACGTGGCGGTTCCCCAGATCGATGACCCCGGTGTCACCATAGACGGTCGATTGGACGAAGCCGTTTGGCAACGCGCGGCGTTGGTAAGGGACTTCACTCAGTACGAACCGGTTGAGGGGATCCCATCGACCGAAGACACCGAGATTCGGGTCTTTTATGCGTCGGACGCAATCTACTTTGGGATCCGAGCTTTGGATCGCAATCCGGATCTCGTGTTGGCACGGCTTGGTGAACGGGATCGGGCGGTCTTTGGCGACGATTGGGTTCGGCTGATGCTGGATACCTTTGATGACCAGCGGCAAGCCTATGTCTTTTACGTCAACCCGCTGGGCATCCAGACCGACGGTCTTTGGATTGAGGGCATGCGCAGCTTTCGCGGTGGTGGCGGTGGCCGTGGCGGCGGCATATCCATCGATTTCAACCCAGATTTCATTTGGGAGTCCGACGGGCGCGTCAACGCAGAGGGTTGGGCGGCCGAGATCAAGATCCCGTATGTGTCCCTGCGCTTCCGAGAAGTACCCGTGCAGCAGTGGGGTTTCAACGTCACACGCGAAATCAAACGCCGCGGTTTTAAACAAGCCTGGGCTCCACTATCGACAAACAACACGTCCACCCTCGCGCAAAGCGGTCACCTCGTCGGCCTGCAGAATTTGCGATCCCGACGGTTGATCGAAATAAACCCTGAGGCCACCGGTTCTCGGACTGGCGACGTGAATCCAACGAGCGGCCGTTTCACACATGAGGATTTCGACCCGGACTTTGGCGTCAACGGCCGAATTGGTGTGACACAAAATTTGGTATTGGACGCCACGATCAACCCGGATTTTTCTCAAGTTGAAGCGGACGCCAATCGGCTCACCGTGAACGAACGGTTTGCCATTTTCTTTCCAGAAAAGAGACCATTTTTCTTGGACGGCGCCGAGATTTTTCGAACACCACGCAACCTCGTGCACACTCGGCAGATCGAAGATCCCAGCGGTGGTGCAAAGCTCACTGGTAAGGTGGGATCGTTCAACGTCGGTTATCTAAGCGCCTTTGATGAATCGCCCAAGACGTTGCACGGCGGCGATCGCACGGCGTTGTTTAATTTGCTGCGTGTGCGACGAGACGTTGGACGAGGCTCGACGGTCGGTTTGCTGTACACGGATCGTACATTGACCGATGGACAGACGTTCAACCGGGTCGCGGCGGGTGACATGCGGTTACTCCTCGGTGGGCGTTATACGGTGACCGGCCAGTTTGCAGGGGCGTGGACGGGGGATCCGGCAGCCGGTAACTCGGGCATGAAACCGCTTGGCTATCTCCAAGTTGCAAAAAGCGGTCGGTCGTTTTCGTGGAATGTCGAATTCGAAGACGTTCATCCTGACTTCAGGAGTGAAACCGGCTTCATCAATCGTGTAGGTGATGTCAAAACCAATGCGAGCATGACCTTCACAAAGTTCGGGCGACCCGGTGCCATCATCGAACGGATTAACGTAACGGCAAACGCCGAGGCGTTTTTCGATCACGACGAGTTCTGGCGGGGCAGCACACCGTTCGAAGCTGAAGCTCAGCTCATGCCGAGGATTTCGTTCAAGGGAGACCGCACCGTCACCTTCGTGCTGCGGGATGGGTATTTTCGATTCAGACCGGAGGACTATGCTGCTTACGGGGTGCAGGATGGAAGTGGTGCCGCTGTACCGTTTGTCGTGCCGCCCGCCCTCAAACACATGCTGGCGTTTGTGGTTTTTCCGCGTGCGCGAATCACGAATCAAATCCAACTAAACGGCCGTTTGTTTCTGCGAGAGACACCAATTTTCCTCGAGGCGGACCGCGGTTTTGAGATTCAGGTGGGTCCGGATTTGACACTGCGACCGAACGCGGCGTTGCAGCTGCAGTTTTCACACACGTACTCACAACTCAAACGCAGTGACAAAACGGTATATTCGACCGTTCACCTGCCGAGAGTACGCGTGCAGTATCAATTTTCGAAATCGCTGTTTGTGCGTGGTCTCGTTCAGTTTGAATTCCAGCAACGTGCAGCCCTCAAGGACCCGTTAACAGGCCAACCGCTCTTGATCGGCGGACAACCGGTACCGGCCAGAGATAACGGTGAATTCGAAGGCCAATTCCTCCTGCAATACAAGCCGTCACCGGGAACGATTTTTTTCATCGGGTATAGCCGTCTGATGGCGGGCGAACGCTCGTTTCGGTTGTCTCGAATGAGTCCCACCGCGGACGGTTTGTTCGTGAAGCTGAGTTACCTCTTTAGGATGTAGCAGGCTTGACGGCTTTCACGAACGCGCTAGCAAACTTGCCGTCGATTTGTGGTGCAACCGAATCTACGTCGATGCCGGTTTTGGCGAGAAACGATCGGGCATCTTCAACCTTGTAAATACGTGTCGGCTCGATGCTGATGTCCGCAAACCCCGCCTCTTTCAATAGACGCTCGAACTCCGATTCCTCTAGTGCGCCAGCAATACAACCCACCCAGAGTTCCATGTTGCGGCGAATCTGATCAGGCACCGGACCGCGCACGACCACGTCCGAAACCGCAAACCGGCCGCCGGGTTTCAACACACGGAACGCTTCCTTCACCACCATCCGTTTGTCGCCGGACAAATTGATGACGCAATTCGAAATGATGACGTCGACCGTGTCGTCGGGTAACGGGATGTCTTCGATGTGACCCTTGAGGAACTCGACGTTTGTAACACCCGCATCGCGTTGATTCTGTCGCGCGAGATCAAGCATCTCATC
>JAZDDD010000774.1:0-2286 GCA_036679545.1 Gemmatimonadota bacterium
AAACTAGTATCGCTCGCCAAGCGGCGGGGCTTTGTCTTTCAATCCTCTGAGATTTACGGAGGGCTTGGCTCCGTGTGGGATTATGGACCGCTGGGGGTCGAGTTGAAAAAGAACTTGATCGAGCGGTGGTGGCGTTCGATGGTGCACGAGCGTGAGGACATCGAGGGTATCGACTCCGCGATCTTGATGCACGCGAGGGTGTGGGAGGCTTCGGAGCACGTCTCGAGTTTTACCGATCCGTTGGTGGATTGTAAGCAGTGCAAGAATCGTTTCCGTGCGGACGACGAAAAAATCAAAGGCACGCCCGGTGAGGAAGACGCCCAATGCCCGGTGTGTGGCAGCAAGGGTACGCTGACGGCGCCGCGCATGTTCAACTTGATGTTCAAGACGTTCATGGGGCCGGTGGAGGAGGATGCGTCGCAGATTTATTTGCGACCGGAGACGGCTCAGGGCACATACGTCAACTTCCTCAACGTCATGCAGTCTTCGCGGCAAAAAATCCCGTTTGGTATCGCACAGGTGGGGAAGGCGTTTCGTAACGAGATCACGCCGGGCAACTTCATTTTTCGCACCCGCGAGTTCGAGCAGATGGAGATGCAGTATTTCGTGAAACCCGGCGACGACGAGGAGTGGTTCGAATACTGGCACGCCGAGCGCATGAAATGGCACAAAGAACTCGGCATCGACGGTAACAAGTTGCGGTACCATCCGCACGGTGAGGGCGAGCTCGCGCATTACGCCAAGCGCGCCGAAGACATCCAGTACGAATTCCCGTTTGGTTGGCAGGAGTTCGAAGGGGTGCACAACCGAACCGACTTCGATCTCTCGCGCCATCAGGAGTTTTCCGGGAAGAAATTGCAATACGTCGATACGGTGAGCAAAGATCGGTTTACCCCGTACGTTGTCGAGACCGCTTTGGGTGTGGGCAGACTGTTCTTGGTGGTGATGGCCGACGCGTATCGCGAAGAAGCAGTCGAGGGCGAACCCCGCGTGGTCCTGGGATTGCATCCCTCGATTGCGCCGATCAAGGCGGGGATCTTTCCCCTCGTGAAGAAAGACGGCATGCCCGAGTTGGCACGGAGCATCCGCGACGACTTGCGTAAACGGTTCCCGGTTTTTTATGACGAAGGAGGATCGATCGGTCGGCGCTATCGCCGCCAGGATGAGGCGGGAACACCCTTTGGCGTGACCGTGGACGGCCAGACCACCCAAGATCAAACCGTCACCGTGCGCGATCGGGATACGCTGCAACAGGATCGGGTTTCTACTGACCAATTGGCGACGTACTTGGGAGAGCGGATCGGTTAGGTGTTGGGTGTTAGGTCTTAGGTGTTAGGTTTTGGATATTGGATATTCATCACACCTAAAACCTAGTACCTACGACCTAAAACCTAAAAACTATGTTGCACGAAATGATGACGCCACTCTCGGGTGACGAGGTTATCCAGAGAGCAAAGACGTTCTTTACTGAGCGGATTCCGCACAATGGTGCTTTTCTGGAGCACGAGGGTAAAGCACACGCAACGTTCCGGGGCCAGGGCGGTGAGGAGATCGCGATTGCGGTCATCCCGACCGGCGCGAGTACGCGGGTGCGGGCGTCGACGCTTTTTTTCGATCAGGCTATCGGCAGATTCTTTTCGACCCTCCCCTCGACGGTATAACGCATGAACGTTCGCGTTCAAGTGACTGACGTGTGGGATACGATTGAAGTACCCGTAACACGCGAAGTAACCTTCGCCGACCTGAAGGCCACGTGCCTCGATCGGGCGACGGGTCGCTCGCTCGATCCCTCGAACTACGCCATCAAGTTCCGCGGTGCCCTGGTCATCGACGAAGGCCAGACGCTGGGAGCGGCTGACGTTCCCGACGGTGCACCGATGATCGTACTCCCCGCGCATCGTCAGCCGGTGCGCTGAAAAGAGCGCTCACCACGATTCCGAACGACGACCTCTCGAATCGTTCTCGGTTACAACGAACGAATCTCGCCGCGTCAACCGGGAAACGCCCCGGTCGCACCATCACCGTACTCGCCGTGGGTTTCCTTGCGCTCGACGGCGCACTATTGCTCATGGCCGGAATGTGGACGGGACGGGTGGGCCTCGTGGTGTGGGGCCTGGTGTTTGCGTTGGGAGCCGTGGCGGTGTTCTGGTATTGGCGCCGTTACCTTCGGCAACTGCGCGAGCTCAACAAGGGATTGGAGTCACGGTTTCAAGAACTGATGGAACTGTCGGGCGATCTCCGAGACTCAGAGGCCAAGGAGAAATAGGTGCCCGTCCAAATCATCTG
>JAZDDD010000775.1:0-2577 GCA_036679545.1 Gemmatimonadota bacterium
CATGAGTGTTGGTGGTTGATGCTGAGTGTTGAGTGTTGAGCGTCGAATGTTGAGTGTTGAGCGCAGCGTTGATTCGTATTAGCCGCGCGTTATCAGTTCAATCGCGCCTTGTTGATGTCCAGTCCCCCACCGCGTCGTTGCATCACTGGCCGAAATGCGGCGCATCTCACGGACGCGATCCAGGGAGAAAGAACGCAATCGTTCGAGGTCTCCGCCACTGATACCGTCTACGTACACGCGGATCGGCGATGACCCGGTTGGGGTTGTTTGACCTCGGGTCCTAAACCACGATGGTCGCAACCGTAAGATTGCGTCGTATGCGTTGGTGACGGTTAGCTCGGACAATTCGGCATTTCTGATAACATCGCGCCGCATACTCGGTCTGGTGGGCCCGTCGCTGTTTGTGGCGGTGCCGCCGCACGCCATGACGAGTAGAACGAGGCCAACTGCAAATGCGCTTGCCGCACGTGCGTTACGCATCGGTACCCTCCTTGGTTGTAAAGCGCTTGTGACAATAATCGTGGGGGCGCGGCCCAGCCAGGGGTGGCCCGTCTTATAACGAGTCATTTGTCACTTATCTGACAAGAGTGTGCGCGCACGTTTGAAAATGTCGTACCACATTGACCGTGTGAGCCGTCCCGTATTCGTGTTTTGGCGGCTGGGGTGAAAGGAGCATATTAAGGTTGTTTCGTCCGGCATTTGCGTCTCGCTGCCGTGCCCAAACATGGGTCGGTCCTTGGGCCGAAAATGGGACCACCATCCCGAGGCCTTCAGCCATCGTTCATAACCGATTCTGCCCAACACTACGACCACTTCGACCTGCATGAGCAGGTTTAATTCCGCTATCAGGTACGGCCTACACGCATTCAGTTCCTCGGTTGTCGGCCGGTTTTGCGGAGGAGCACACCGCGCGGACGCGGTGATGTAACAATCTCGTAGTTTCAGGCCGTCGTCGCGCGATTGCGACTCCGGCTGGTTTGCAAATCCGAATTTGTGAAGCGCATCGTACAACCAGTCTCCACTTGAGTCACCCGTGAACATACGCCCGGTTCGGTTCGCGCCGTGTGCAGCGGGTGCCAACCCGACGAGAAGCAACCTGGCGTTGGGGTCGCCGAACCCGGGAACGGGTCGTCCCCAATACGTCCAATCGCGGAATTCTCGTTTCTTGGTTTGTGCGACGTGTGAGCAATGTTGGCGAAGGCGCGGACACAGCTCACAGGATTGGATGGTTTGTTCTAGCGCGGCCAGCGTTTTCCAACGACGGGTATGGTGCTGGCCGGTTGGTGAAGGCACGGTGACTAGATGTCGAGATTTTTCACGTACTTCGCATGTCGCTCGATGAACTCGCGGCGGGGTTCGACTTCGTCGCCCATCAACGTTTCAAACAGTTGTGTTGCGTTAAACGCCTCTTCAATCTCGACACGCAGAATGGTCCGTTTGGCCGGATCCATCGTGGTTTTCCAGAGCTGGTCGGGATTCATCTCGCCGAGGCCTTTGTACCGTTGGATGGAAACTTTGCCGGAAGCACCGTTTTCGAGACGCTTGACATATTCTACCCGCTCCGCCTCGCTGTACGCATAGAGTTCCTTCTTGCCCTTCGATACGCGGTACAACGGCGGTTGTGCAATGTACACGTAGCCGGCCTCGACCAACGGACGCATTTGGTTGTAAAAAAATGTCAAAAGGAGCGTCCGGATGTGTGCACCATCGACATCAGCGTCAGTCATGATGATGATCTTGTGGTAACGCGCGTCGTCGAGCCTAAATGTGTCATCACCGACCCCGGTACCGATGGCGGTGAGCATCGCTCGGATCTCCTCATTCGAGAGAATCTTATCCACACGCGCCTTTTGCACGTTTAGGATCTTCCCGCGGAGCGGAAGTATGGCCTGGTAGGCTCGATCACGGCCCTGTTTTGCCGAACCACCGGCGCTGTCTCCCTCGACAAGATACAGTTCGCTCATGGAGGGATCGTTTAATGAGCAGTCTGCAAGTTTACCGGGGAGTACACTGCTTTCCAATGCGCTCTTTTTACGGACGAGTTCGCGGGCCTTGCGTGCTGCTTCCCGCGCGCGGGCTGCGCTCATCGCTTTGTCGATGATGGCTTTGGTCACGCTCGGGTTTTCGTTCAGAAAATTGCCGAGCTGTTCGTAGACGACCGTTTTGACGATACCCTCGACCTCACTGTTACCGAGTTTTGTTTTTGTCTGTCCTTCAAACTGTGGCTCGCGAACCTTGACATGAATGACGGCTGTCAGCCCCTCGCGCACATCGTCTCCACTCAGGGAAAACTTTTCCTTCTTGAACACGCCACGCGTCTTGGCAACTTCGTTAACGACTCGTGTGAGGGCGGACTTGAATCCCGTGAGGTGTGTACCGCCTTCGTGTGTGTTGATGTTATTGACAAAGGACAAGGTGTTTTCGGCGTACCCGTCGCTGTACTGCATTGCCAGATCTAACTCAACGTCGTCCTTTTGGGTGAAGAAACTCACCGGCTTCTTGTGCAACGGTTTCTTGCTTCCCCTGAGGTATGTCACAAATTCTGGGAGACCGTCCTTGTAAAGAAATTCGTCTGAA
>JAZDDD010000776.1:0-12567 GCA_036679545.1 Gemmatimonadota bacterium
ATCGCAAAAAAGGTGGACACGAGGGCGCAAGTGGTGGACCTCACGGTCCGTGCGGATTGAATGGACATCAACAACTCCTGTCACTGTGGTGGCGTCGGAATCCGACCCCGGCAGTTTGACCTCCGCGTCCTTGGGAAGCAAGGAGGGAATAACAAGCGTGAGATCTAGTTCCGGGTCAGCGGCTCGATGAACGCCGTGGCGCAGGGGACGGTGATCGTTGTGGAGAATTTTCTCGAAGAGTTGAAGGCAAAGGCGGTTCTCGGAAACTCTCCACTTCACTCAAAACATCACGTAAACTCTCTTTCACAGACTTGTCCGACGTACTCACCGTTCGGTCGGCCTTGCCGTAAAGAGCCTCGCGGCTCGTCAGGATGGACTGCAGTTCCTCCATCGCCTTGGGATTCCCCGCCATGGGCCGATAGTCACCTTGTGCCCGGACCCGGTTCATGTGCTCTTCCGGTGTAGCCTTCAGCCAGACAGTGTGAAAGTTTTGTAATAAGAAGTCGTACGCTTGCGGCTCCGAAACGATACCACCGGCAACGGCTACAATCACGTCATCCGTGGTGGAGACAATACGTTCGAGCGCTTGCCGTTCCAGCCGGCGAAGCCCTTCTTGGCCGTAGAGCGCTATAACCTCGTCAACCGGCATGCCGCTCTGTTCCTCTATGTCGCCGTTTAGTTCAACAAACGGCATAGACAACGCGTCGCCGACCATCTTGCCGAGTGTAGACTTCCCGGCCCCACGGACACCGATCAGGCAGATGCGATGTCGACGTGTTAGGCGGGCATGCCCTGAATGCAAAATGTCCAAGACACGTTTACGTTCGGTAGAATCTGCTGATCGGAACAGACGCACCATCTCAACGGTTTCCGATTCCTGAGGATCTTCATCGCCGACGAACCCGTCAACAGGGTGACCGAGGGCGTGCGCCACCTTGTATAACAGCGCGATCGAAATGTTACCGCTGCCGCTTTCCAGCTGGGCCAGGTAACGTTGCGAGACCCCTGACAACTCCGCAAGAGCACGCCGCGAGATTCCTTTTCGCTGACGCGATTGACGAACGCGTTCGCCGACAGTCCTGATGAAAGCGTTGATAACGGCGGTGGATGCGCCAGAACCGTCCTGCACCACTTCGTCACGGGCGTCGGTGATCTTGTTCGTGCGAACTGCGTGATCGGTGGCCATGGCCTCTGGTTGCTCAGGCCATGTGCAGCTGGACGTATTCGAATTCGCCTGGCCTGTTGTTGATCCCTACCCTCGGTGGCGCAATCCAGCCGGCGTACTGGCCGGTCTCAAAGACGGGTGTCATCAACGACTGAATGAAATCACCATCCGCCTTGCTGGGCAGCCACCCGGCGGAACGCGTGTCCCACTCCTCCTGGCTGACCAATTTGCCCTCCGGAGTAATCGGTACGCCGTTGAAGATACCAATCTTCCGATGGAAGCCCTCATGTGGCAATGCCAGTTCGAAGTCGATCCCGGTTTTCCCAATCACTTTGTTCCAGCGCACTACACCGCGAGCGGCATCTTTTGTGTAGTCGTCACGCAGTCGCATATTGATCGCGGTGAGTGCGGGTACATCGGTTACCTTGACCTCTGAGCCTGCAACCTTGCTGACGGGGTAGGTTGCGTCTTTGAGTTGGTGATCGTCATCGAGTTTGTTTTCTCGATAACGACCCTTGATGCCGGCGTTGAAAGCGTTGGCCGCGTTGGTCGATACTTCCTGTCCGAACAGGTCCAGCGAAAGCGTGTAGTGCAGGTTGAGTTTCTTCTGTATCGTCGGCAGGTCGATCACGCCGAGTGCTCGCACCTTGTTGATGTCATTGGGATCGCTAATCCCAGCTTCTTTCATTGCTTCGCACGTGCGCTGAATGGTGCGTCCCACGCCGGTCTCGCCAACGAACATGTGATGCGCCTCTTCGGTCAGCATGAAACGGCAGGTGCGGCTCAAGGGGTCGAAGCCGGATTGCGCCAGAGCTTCCAGCTGCATTTTACCGTCGCGGTCGGTGAAGTAGGTGAACATGAAAAATGACAACCAGTCGGGTGTCTCTTCGTTGAAGGCACCCAGCATCCGCGGAGCCTCCTCCGATCCTGATTGTCGCCGCAGCAACTCGTCCGCTTCCTCGCGGCCGTCGGCGCCGAAATACTTCTGGAGCAAATAGACCATCGCCCACAGATGTCGACCTTCTTCCACATTGACCTGGAAGAGGTTTCGCATGTCATAGAGGGAAGGCGCGGTCTTGCCAAGGAAACGCTGTTGCTCGACCGACGCCGGTTCGGTGTCGCCCTGAATCACGATCAAACGTCGCAACATGGCGCGGTATTCACCCGGCACTTCTTGCCAAGCCGGATTACCAGCATGCTCGCCGCAGGGAATACGTCGGTCATCGACCTGCGGCGCCAGCAGAATGCCCCAACGATATTCCGGCATCTTCACATAGTCGAACTTGGCCCAACCACCGGGATCCACGCTGACCGCCGTACGCAGATAGACCAAGCTTTTTTGGAAGTTTTGCGGGATTAGGTCATTCCACCAGTTGATGTATCCCGGATGCCACTTTTCCAGCGCTTTCAGCACCCGCTTGTCCGAGGAAAGGCCCACGTTGTTAGGTATGAGTGTGTCGTAGTTAACGTTTACAAGATCAACCATTGAGACCTTCCCTCGTGTGTATTCGGTCAGACTCTAGTTTTGTTGTATTCGCCACGCATGCCGGTGCCGTAACGGCGGAGTGCGCCGTTTTCGCCGACCGCGTTGGGGCGTTGGAAAATCCAGTTCTGCCAAGCAGTCAAACGGCCAAAGATACGGGTCTCCATTGTTTCGGGCCCGGCGAAACGTAGGTTTGCCTCCATCCCGGTCATTGCGTCCGGAGAGAAACTGGCGCGCTCCTCCATGAAGATCCGAATCTCGTCCTCCCAATCCACCTCGTCGTACGCAAAGGTGACAAGCCCGAACAGTTTGGCGTCCGCGGCTTCCAGTGCGACTCCCCGTTGTGCCTCTGCCTCACCCACCTTCTCCGGCTCACCGAGGAAGCGCGTCTGCATCCGGGTGAGATCGTTCGACATCGGAAACGGACCGAAGTTGCCGGCGGTAAGCACGATCGCGGCTGCCGGCCGGTCGTTCCCTTCAAACTCATCTTCCATCATATAGGACCGATCGACCGCGAACAGAATCTCCGCAAGCACTCCGGCGAAGCAGGAGCCGTGCTCCACAAGCGCGACAAGCGAACGTGAGGTCAGATCGATGCGTTTGAGGACTCGTTTCCAGTAGCGGAGGATTTCATTCGCCAGCCAGTTGTCCGCGTTTTCGAGCAATAACTTTTCGTGCGCGATGACGGCCGCGGGATTTCCCTGCGAGCGAAAGACGAGGACCCCGATCTCCAGTTCGTTGAGTCGAAGATGGAGAATTGCGTCGTCCAGTTCGCGAGCCAGTTTCAAAATCCAAGCCTCTGCACCTTGACCGTGGAGTTCCTCCAATGTCGCGGGCGCATCGTCCTTAGGACCGGTAATGGTGACCGTGCCAATTCCTTTGTCACGGTCGAGCGATACATCGACGTGGGAATATGTCACCGAGCCATCATCGCCAAATGTGCGGTCCAGCGGTGTCAACTCGACGCCTTGTGCATCCGCCGGCCGCGTGGAATTCGCGGCGAACTCATGGGCGCGTTCGAGGATTTTTTCTTCGAACTTGGAGTTCTGCACGGCTTCGTCGACCAAGCGCCATTCTTTTGCACGTTTGGCGCGAACACCTTCTTCCATCGAGCAGAACACATCGGCGAGATCGCGGCGTACCTTACGTTTGTCGGTGACCCGAGTCAGGCCCCCCGTGCCCGGCAACACCGCGAGCAACGGCACTTCGGGCAATGCGACCGATGACGAACCGTCGTCAGTCAGCATGATATAGCTGCAAGCCAGCGCCAGTTCATAGCCGCCACCAGCACAGGCGCCTCTGATGGCACAGATGTAGTGCTGCCCGGACTCATTGCCGGCAGCCTCCAACCCATTGCGTGTCTCGTTGGTAAACTTACAGAAGTTGACCTTGTGGGCATGGGCCGCACCGCCGAGCATGCGAATGTTCGCACCCGCACAGAAGACCTTTTCCTTGCCCGACCGCAGCACGACCACCCTGACCTCGGGGTGCTCGAAACGCATCCGTTGAACGACGTCGGCCAGTTCGATGTCAACGCCAAGATCGTAAGAATTGAGCTTCAGCTCGTAGCCGTCGAACAAACCGCCCTGCTCGTCGACGTCCATGAACAGGGTGGCGACGGGGCCGTCGTACTCGACGCGCCAGTGGCGGTATTTGGACGGATCAGTCTGAAAGTCGATGCGTTTGGTCAAAGGTGGCCCCTCTCGGCCGACTTGCCGGTTCGAACATGCATTATGTTGCACATTCCTAAATACGGCGAACGGTAACGGTACGGCGTGTCACCGTGAATTTCAAGCATCAATCGGCACAACAGCGTTCAGCGGACGCCAACTATGCATTATACTGCACATCGGGATCCGTCCCGGCCAGGTCCGTTGGCCAGGCACACGAGTCTCATTTGATTTCGACGGCCGCACATTCGATTCGCTCCAACCGCGCGGCGAATTCCATCACCGCCGTCAGCGTCTGTTCCTGCCGCTCCGCATGAGGCGAGTGACCGCAGCCGGCCAGGATTTCGACATCAATGGGAGCATAGATTCGTTTTTCAATTTCGCGAATCTGAGCCGACGTGCCGTATTGATCTAGAGCGCCTTGCACGGCCAGGACGGGCACGCGCCAATAGTCGATCATCTCGGTGATGTCCCATGCTTCGAAACCGGGATCGAGCCAAGCCTTGTTCCACCCGCGAAACGCGTTGTCCACGTCGTGATGATACTTTGACAATTTTTCGCGCAAGTCGGCGGTTTCGTACTGCCGTCGAGCCTCGGCGATGGATGCAAGCCCCGATGGTTCGGTGAAAAAGTGCGGAGCGATCAGGACAAGACCGCGGACGCGAAAGTCCTCAACGCTCCCGGCGTAGATCGATACAATCGACGCCCCGTCACTGTGGCCGAGCAGGATGCCGCGTTTGAAACCGATCGCGTCCAGGATTTCGGGCAGGCTTTGCAACGCTTCGCGTGACATGTAGTCGAGGGGGCGTGGCAGCTCGACGGGATCGGATTGGCCGTATCCGGCGCGCGAGTAGACGAAAACGCCGAAACCCGTTGCCTCGGCAAGCCTTTCAGGAAAATCCTGCCAAAGGGAGAGACAGCCCAGGCCTTCGTGCAGCATGACGATTGTGGGCGCCTGCCCTGGCGCCGGACCATAGCATGCCGCCTCCAGACGTTTTCCGGCGACCGTGATTGTTACGTGTGCGCCACCCTTCCATGCGATCGCCGCCATCGTCAATTCCTCTCAGTTCGAAGCCCTGGACTTCCCCATTTTGCTACGTCGATCCGACACCAATCAAGATATCGGTTCCCACTACGTCCAGGGGAAGGATGAATTACTATTCCCACTAGTTTAAGAACACTGGCAGCGCATATGCGACAGTCGATGGCAACCGCCTAGACTCCGAAGGGATACACATTGTCTACGACATCAACAACAATCAGCCACTCAGATTTATTCATTAATAACGAATGGCGCGCCGCCGACAGCGGCGAACGATTTGACGTCATTAACCCGGCAACCGAAGAAACCGTTGCACAGGTAGCAAAGGCGGGGAGTTCTGACATAGACGCGGCAGTCACTGCCGCACGCACGTGTTTTGAAAGCGATCACTGGCGTTCGATGAATGCCCGAGATCGCGGCAAGATCCTCATGAAAGCGGCCGACCTTCTCGAGCAACGCTTAGACGAAGTCGCCACGCTGGAAACATTGCACAACGGTAAGCCTTTTTTCGAATCTCGCATCGATGTTTCGATGACCGTTGAAACATTGCGATACTACGCGGGATGGGCGGACAAACTGACTGGTGACACGCTGCCCGTGAGCGGTCCGTTCTTTACATATACACTGCGCGAGCCGATCGGCGTTGTTGGTGCCATTGTCCCCTGGAATTTCCCCCTCAACATAGCCGGTTGGAAATTCTCTCCCGCCCTTGCGGCTGGTTGCACCGTGGTTCTGAAGCCCGCAACCGAAACACCGCTTACGGCACTGGCCATCGCGGATATCATGGCCGAAGCCGGTCTTCCCGCGGGTGCATTCAACGTGGTTCCAGGTGGCGGATCGACGGCGGGCGCTGCGCTCGTCAAACATCCGGATGTCGATAAGATCGCCTTCACAGGTTCAACTGAAGTTGGCAAGCAGATCATGCGCGATGCCGCCGACACCGTGAAACGTGTGACATTGGAATTAGGCGGCAAAAGTCCGAACGTGATTTTTGCGGACGCGGACCTTAAGTCAGCTGTTCGCGGCGCACAAAACGCCATCTTCTATGGTAAGGGTGAGGTCTGCGCCGCCGGATCACGGTTGCTTGTACAAAAGTCGGTCCACGATCAGGTAATCGAAGAACTCGTCAGTCGGTCAACAAAACTGACACCGGGTGATCCCTTCGCCAAAGGCACGCGGTTGGGCGCTGTTGTTTCAAAGAAGCAACAGGAAACCGTGTTGTCCTATATAGACGCCGGACGGAAAGAGGCAACACTCGTGGCCGGTGGCAATGCGGCACAAGTTGACGGCAAGGGTTACTTCGTTGAGGCCACGGTTTTCGACAACGCCAAACCGGGCATGAAGATTGTGGATGAGGAGATATTTGGGCCCGTGTTGTCCGTGCTTACGTTCGACGATGTTGAAGAAGGCATTGCACTGGCAAACAAGACGATGTTTGGTCTTGCGGCCGGTATTTGGACCAAGGACATCAAGAAAGCACACAACGTGGCCAGGGCAATACGTGCCGGAACCGTTTGGATCAACACGTATAACTTCTATGACCCGGCGGCGCCGTTTGGAGGGTTCAAGGCGAGTGGTTTCGGACGAGACCTCGGCCGTGAAGCACTGGACGGTTACATCGACACAAAAACGGTTTGGGTTAGTCTTTGACATACCAACCGATGGGCACGTGAGCGAGGCACTCATCGTCGCCGCGCTTCGCACCCCAGTGGGTCGTGCCGGTGGCGCATTGGCAGACGTCCGGCCAGACGATCTCGCTGCGGTACCGTTGCGTGCGGTTGTGGAACGGACGGGGATCGATCCCGATTCGATTGATGACGTGATTCTCGGTTGCACGAATCAAGCGGGCGAAGACAACCGCAACGTTGCGCGCATGGCGAGTCTTCTGGCCGGTTTTCCGGTCGGCGTACCGGGACAGACCGTCAATCGACTTTGTGGCTCCGGGCTTCAAGCCGTAGCTTGCGCCCATCAGGCGATCCAAGCCAACGAGGGTGACGTGTTCCTTGCTGGCGGTGTCGAAAGCATGACACGGGCACCGTACGTGACGCTCAAGAAAGCAAAAGGCTGGGATCGCAAACCGCCCGACACCGCCGACTCAACAATTGGATGGCGTTTTGTCAATCCGCAAATGCCAAGCGAGTGGACCATATCGCTCGGCGAGACCGCGGAGAGAGTTGCAACGCAACACAACATATCGCGCGAAGATCAGGATGCGTTCGCAGCGGAGAGTCAACGTCGTGCACGCACCGCCATCGAGTCGGGTTGGTTTGACGACGAGATGGTTGCAGTCACTGTCTCAAAAGGAAGAGGAGAGACAGTGGAGTTTCAGCAGGACGAACACCCGCGCCCCGACGTGACCGTAGCACGTCTCTCACAGTTAACACCTGCGTTTGTGTCCGGTGGATCAGTGACGGCGGGTAACTCTAGCGGCATTAACGACGGAGCCGCCGCAATCGCGGTGGTGAAAGATGCCGTCGCGGGCCAACTTCATAACAGCAAACCGCTGGCACGTGTGGTTGGCACGGCCGTCGCAGGTGTGGATCCGGCTTACATGGGGCTTGGTCCAATCCCGGCAACACACAAGCTCCTAAAACGCATTGGTCTCAGCGTATCTGATCTCGACATCGTCGAACTGAACGAGGCGTTCGCAGCACAAGCCGTAGCGTGTATACGCGAACTCCAATTGGACCCTGAAATAGTCAACCCTTCCGGCGGTGGCATCGCATTGGGTCACCCGCTCGGTTGCACGGGTGCAAAGATTCTGGCAACTCTCGTACACGGGTTACATCGTACGCACGGTAAATACGGACTGGCAACCATGTGCATCGGTGTCGGTCAAGGCATCGCAATGGTAGTGGAAAGAGTTTGAAATGACTGGAACAAGCCTAGACGTCTACGAGAATATCAAGCTTACCGTCACGGACCGAATTGGGACCGTCACGCTGAACCGGCCTGCCAAGTTGAATGCGTTTGCAGGACGCATGCGACAAGAGATTGCCGATGGTGTGAGAGAACTTGCGTCACGTGATGACGTGCGGGTACTCGTAATCACCGGTGCCGGTCGCGCGTTTTGCACCGGCGCCGACATCGCGTACATGAAAGATCTCCTGGAAACCGGTGACACAGAGGCGTTCACATCACTGGTCGAAGCTGGACGAAACGTCGTAACCCTTATTCGCGGCACGCCAAAACCAGTGATCGCCAGCGTCAACGGACCGGCCGCCGGCGGTGGGGCCAACCTGGCACTCGCATGCGACATTCGCATCGCCGCAGACAACGCATCAATCGGACAAACCTTCAACCGTATCGGACTACACCCTGATTGGGGTGGCACTTTTTTCTTGCCGCGACTTGTTGGACCGGCCAAGGCAATCGAATTGATGTTCACCGGTGAGATGGTGAAGGCCGATGAGGCGCTCCGATTGGGGATCTTCAATAAGGTGGTCCTCGCCCATCGGTTGGAGGAGGAAACGAAGGGTTTGGCTATGACGCTTGCCGCAAAACCACCCATGCCGATGGCGTTGGCCAAGGAATCTGTGTACGCCAGTGAGAGTCAGACACTGGATCAAATGTTGGACATGGAATTACATCACCAGCTGCGTTGTTTTGTGAGCGACGATGCGCAAGAAGGCTTGAATGCATTCCTCGAAAAACGAAAACCGAACTTCCGCGGTACATGATGGTGATGAAGGACAACGGCTGTGACACGTGCCATTGCACATCGCGGCGCTTCGGCGTACCAGCCTGAGAATACCATCGCAGCCTTTCGTGCCGCGGTAGCGTTTGGCGCCCATGGCATCGAACTCGACGTCCACGGATCGGCGGACGGCGTCGTTGTCGTACATCACGACCCCGTGATCGACGGCGTTGCTATTGGCGACGTTTCGTACGACGAACTGACCCTCAGGATGCGTGCGGCAAAAAAGGACATACCGCCAACATTGCCCGCCGCGCTCGACGCTATCGGACCGAGTGCGATAGTATACATCGAGATAAAGTCGTTACGTTCGGATCACGACGACGCACTCTTTCGCGTGGTCGCAGATGCTCCCGACCCCGACAACTGTGAGGTTCATGCGTTCGACCACCGCATCGTTCGCCGATTGCGATTGGCATGTCCGGACCTACGAGGCGGGGTTTTGTCGGCCTCATATCCCGTGAACCCGATTGAACAGATGAATGACGCATTGGCAGATACGCTGTGGCAACAAGATGCGCTGATCGATGCGGCTTTGGTCGATCAGATCCACACAGCTGACAAAAGCATCATCGCGTGGACCGTCGACGACGAAGACCGTATGCGTGAACTCCAGACGATGGGTGTTGACGGCGTATGTTCAAACAAACCTGACGTCGCTTGCCGGGTGTTGACGTGAAGACCGTCGCGGTGGTGGGAGCCGGTACAATGGGACACGGCATTGCTCAGGTTGCGGCAATGGCCGGTTATGACACGGTGATCACCGATGCCAATCGGCCCGCGGTGGACGGGGCGCTTGCAAAGATTGCGAAGAACCTCGAAGGCGGTGTGGCACGGGGAAAGGTGACCAGTGACGTCGCAACCGCGGCGCTGAGTCGTCTCAGATCCGCCAACACCCTTGAAGAGGCAGTACAACCGGCCGAACTCGTGATCGAAGCCATCATTGAAGACATCACGATCAAACAGCAACTGTTCGAAACCCTTGATCGTTTCACCGATACGCAGTGTATTCTGGCCACCAACACGTCTTCCTTGTCAATCAAGGACATTGCCGCGGCGACCACACGGCCCGACCGCGTGGTCGGAATGCACTTTTTCAATCCAGTCCATATTATGAAGTTGGTCGAGGTTGTCTCGCACGAGAAATGTTCGGACGACACCGTCCAGACGGTGCGCAACGTGGCTACCCGGATGGGGAAAGAGCCAATTACGGTCAAGGACATTCCGGGTTTTGCTTCGTCCCGACTGGGTGTCGTACTCGGCCTGGAAGCGATGCGAATGGTCGAGCAAGGCGTGGCCAGCGCGGCAGACATCGACAAAGCGTTAGAGTTGGGTTACGGTCACCCCATGGGCCCGCTCAAAGTGACGGACTTAGTTGGTCTGGATGTCAGGTTGGCCATCGCAGAATATTTACACAAAACATTGGGTAGTTCTCACTATGCCCCACCAGACCTGCTCCGACGCATGGTTTCCGATGGGCATCTTGGCAAAAAGAGCGGAAAGGGGTTTTACGAATGGGAGCAGCCAACGTCCTGAAACACGTTGATGGTGCCGTTGCCACACTGACCATCAATCGACCTGACAAACTGAATGCACTCAACATAGCAACACGGCAATCGATCATTGACCATCTGCGGGAATTGGAAGATGATCGTGACGTTCGTGTTGTGATCCTCACCGGCGCGGGTGAAAAAGCGTTTATCGCCGGCGCCGACATTAGTGAGTTTGAAGGCCGCAGCCCGGTTGACCAATTCAACGTGATGCGCGGACCCAATGCGTTTGAGGCTACCGCATCATTCTCGAAACCGCTCATTGCGTCGATCAATGGTTTTTGTTTGGGTGGTGGTTGCGAAATCGCCATGGCCTGCGACATTCGCATCGCTGCCGACACGGCGCGACTTGGACAACCGGAAATCAATCTTGGCCTGATCCCAGGTGGTGGTGGTACGCAACGTTTGCCACGATTGGTCGGGTTGGGCACGGCCTTCAAGCTTCTCTACACCGGTGCCATCATCAAGGCCGACGAAGCGCTACGTATTGGTCTGGTTGATGAAGTTGTGCCTGCCGAGTCACTTGCAAAACGCGTGACTGAGCTGGCCGCAACGATTGCAAAGAAGAGTCCAGTGGCGTTGAGGTTGATCAAGGAGGCTGTCGGCGCGAGTGTGCGCACACCACTCGATGAGGGCCTCAAACACGAAATATCCCTTTTCGGACTCGTGTTTGCCTCAGAAGATAAGACAGAAGGTGTTGACGCATTCCTCAATAAACGCGAACCAGACTTCGTCGGACGATGACCACGGCGAACACGGACTGACAAGGTTCTCTTGACCGTAGGCATCAGCGACCTCCACATCCACATTCAGCCGTGGCATCAAATGAAGCCTGCGGTGGCCGATGTAATGCGTCGGGGAAAGGAAGATCACTGGGACTTCCTGCTTCAACTAATGGACGACCCGACCGTGTTGCTGGAGATCATGGACGCGGCCGACATCTGGCGTGTTGGGTTGATAAATTATCCCAGTCAGGATCTCATGGGATTCACCGACGAAACAAACGCGTTTGCCGCGACCTACGCGCAAGCCGCGCCCGACCGATTGCTTCCGTACGGTGGGGTCCATCCTCGTTTTACAAAGGATCCCGAGGGGCAAGTAGAAGAACTGCTTCAACTCGGTATCCGCTGCCTCAAGATTCATCCGCCGCATCAATTGTTCCCCGCCAATGCCTATACGATGGGAATGGAAGCACTGGGACGGATCTATCGGCGATGTGAGGAACGGGGTCTGCCTGTGCTCGTTCATACCGGTACGAGCATCTTCCCGGGCGCACGGTGCAAATACGGACGCCCCATGGAATTGGATGATGTGGCCATCGACTTCCCGGACCTCGTGCTCATCATGGCCCATGGTGGAAGACCTTTGTGGATGGATGAGGCTTTTTTTCTCATGCGTCGGCACAAGAATTTACATCTTGAACTGTCGGGCATTCCGCCCAAGAAGTTGCTCGAATACTTTCCCAGAATTGCCGATATTTCAGATCGCGTTGTATGGGGAACGGATTGGCCCAGCCCCGGTGTGCACGACATGCGCAAGAACCTCGACGATTTCCTCGCGCTTCCGCTACCCGATGAAGTAAAAGACAAAATCACAAGAACCAACCCCGCAACACTGATTCCAACGCGGTGAAACGCGTATTCCTCGTCGGCGGACCACTGGCGCTACTGCTGACGCTAGTGTTGCCCGGACCGGATGGACTACCCGTGGAGGGTTGGCGTGTGGCAGGTGTAGCCGGGTGGATGGCCGTCTGGTGGTTGAGCGGCGTGGTACCACTGGAGGCCACGGCTTTGATTCCGATTGTGCTCTTTCCACTGGTGGGAGCGGGAACAATCGGAGAAGCCACCGGACCGTATGCCGATCCAATCATTTTTCTGTTTCTCGGCGGATTTCTTCTAGCGGCAACACTGGAACGGTGGGACCTGCATAAACGGTTTGCGCTGGCGACGGTCAAGATTGC
>JAZDDD010000777.1:0-8057 GCA_036679545.1 Gemmatimonadota bacterium
TGGAAAAATCTGCCTATGCCAAGGTGCGATCAGAATCGATTGACTATGCTGTGATGGAAAAGGCCAGCAATATCTCTGTGGTCCCGGTGTCGACCTCTGTGCCATCGAAGGCCTCACAATTCTCGGCGATCGGTCACAGGTCAGTCAACTGTACCAGCCGGTCACAGAGGTCATCGAGGACGGCTTTATCGTTTGGGCAACCGGGTTGGTTGAATGTTATGCTGGTATCGCCGCGGCCGCGGGCGAACAGTGGGACTTGGCCGAGCTACATTTTGAAACCGCCCTCGAGCAGGCAAACGAAATCCCACACCGGCTGGCACAACCGGAAACTCGACGTTGGTACGCGTGGATGTTGCTCGATCGAAACAATACAGGTGATCGAGAGTTGGCTAGGACGTTGCTGACGGAAGCCATCCATGATTATGAGAAAATGGATATGCCAAGACATGTCGACCTAGCCAATGAACTCCTTGCCAAAGCGATGGAGTAGATTCGTATCGATATCTGCCGTTGCCGATCGTTTTTCAAACGCCCTGGCGGATCGTTACAAGGTCGATCACGCAATCGGCGCCGAGCGGTTCCTTCAGGAAATCAAAGTCACCGCCAATTTGCAACATCCCCATATTCTGCCCCTCTTTGATTCGGGCGAAGTTGATTCCTTTCTCTACTACGTCATACCGTTCGTGCAAGGCGAGACATGGCGGGACAAGCTCCAGGCGCGAGACACGGCTTTCTATAGAGGAAAGCGTTTCTATCGCAAAAGCCGTTGCAAGTGCCCTCGACTACGCACATCGCGAGAACATCATCCACCGTGATATCAAACCTGAAAATGTGTTGTTGTCGGATGGACGACCGGTTGTAGCCGATTTCGGGATTGCACGCGCCATCGACGCCGCCGGCGCGGCCCAACTTATCGAAACCGGCATGGCCATTAGCACACGGGCCTACATGAGCCCGGAACAGGCGACGGGCGAGTCCACCGTGCATGGCCGGGCCGACACGTATGCGTTGGCGTGCATGTGTACGAGATGTTGGTTGGCGAACCGCCCCACACCGGTCCGAATGCCCAAGGATCATGGCGAAGCGTTTCACCGATCCGGTGCCCTCGCCAAAGCGGTTACGCCAACCAGTATCAGCCGCGCTCGACTCGGCGATCAGAAAGCGCTTTACTCCTCGCGCACGCGTAGCGCCCGCAAACGCAAGCAGTCCCAATTGACAAAGATCAACAACCGTGACACACCCGGGAAAGCGATGTTCAAGCTGAACAGTATGCCGATGTGAAATAGGAAACCCAGCGGAATAAGAACGTAGCGCGCGGCGCGCGAGAAAAGCACGGCGGGGAACGCAAGTTCGAACACCACGGAACCGAATGCCAATAACCAAAGCAACAACGGTTGACCGGTCAGAAAAATCCCGAGCTTTGTGAACGTGACCGGCTCGGTGAGATTCGAATACAAAATGTATCCTCGCATGTTCTCGACCGAGATCCAATTGAAGCCCGTCCACATGAGCTTGGCCCACCCGCTGAAGAAATAGATCTGGACCACGAACAACTGCAGCAAGCGAAGAGGCCAGCCGTATTCCCAATCGTCCCTCGGTGAACCACGGCGGCGCACACTCCACACGTCGGCACATGGCGCAAAGGAGAGGACCGCCGTCGCCAGGATCGTGATCTCGAATCCCCGCGTGGTGGGTTCGGAAGTAATGATCACCGTCTCGAGCGGTGCAAGATGGTAAAGCAGAACCGCTGACAAAAGGAACGAGATGTGCGGCCAGAGTCCCAACGCGGCTGCAATCAGCGCTGCCAAAGCTATTGCCTGAACACCGTATTCAATTTCTGGGTGACCATGGAACATCAGGTAACGCCACTGCACGTGGGGCGAGACTGCGGCCCACATTTCGGCCGGGAGTCCAGACATTGACGGAAGATCCCGGGACAACAGAAGCCAAACCCCATGTAGGGAAAACAACACGCGGGCCGCCGCAAGGTTGTACGGTGACCCCTTTGCAAACCAGAACCCATTCCACCACCGTGCCGGCCGTTCCAGGAACGCCATCATGGACGCGCAAAGTATTCGTAGTGCAATTCGGCGGTCGGTGTTTCGGCGCGCCAAACGCGTTCGGGGTCGGACCAAGCGGCCCGGTCCCAAGTTATCCGGTACCACCGCAATCCCAGGAATGGCGCCGCGGGGACATCTGTTGGTTGATTCCAAATAGGTCGGTAGGTATGAAACAGCGGGATGGCTAACGGACCGAACACTCGACCGAAATTGCCGATCGGCAGGCCTTCGCGTCCGCGCACCCGCCCATGCTCCGCCAATTCAAGAAGAAACTGGGCCGCGACTTCCTGCTGGGTCACGGTCAGCCGCGGAAATCGCCTGTCGAACCACTGCCGAAGTTCCCAACAACTGATGGGCTGCCAAGCCCGGAAGTCGATCGGGTGTTCTTCACCGGTGAATCCGGCGCCGGCGGACCGAAGAGCGTCCACATATGGAAGGGGAAGAGGCTGGTCCGTTGACTGAGACCAATCGCGCCTGTCACCAAAACCGTGTAGGCCAAAAAAACGTTCACGGCTCGTTTCCGACCGAGCCTGACGGCTCCCGATTCGCGCAGCAACACGAACCCGCCACCAACAAAACCAAGGAATACTGTCGAGGCCACGATTGTACGGATCAACTCGCCTCCTGAGGCTAAAGAAGCCCGCCCACACCGGTTGAGCTCGAAAGCCGCGGATAGACTCAACCGGCCTGGCACGCGGCTACCAAGACGCCTAAATTGAAGCCGTTGTGGCGGTTGGACGATTATCATGACCCACGGCGCTCGGTGTCGTGGATCACAACATAAGAGAACCCTGGAGCGCAGGTTGTGAAGCAGTTCGTCAGAAACTCCGATGTCGAGGCGGCCCCGATGCTGGACGAAACCGTCCTCTACAACCCGGTACGAAACAAGTTCTGCGTGCTCAATGAAACCAGCGCGCGAGTGTGGGAACACCTCGCGAGTCCGGCTAGTCTCGAACAGCTGCAGGCCGCAATTTGTCAGGAGTTCGACGGCGCCGACGAAGAAGTCGTGGCCAGAGATATCAAGGGGCTGCTCGAGGAATTCGAATCACTGGACCTTGTCAAAACAAGTTAAAACCGTAGTTTCTTGCCAATCAGAAACCCACCACGGCGGTTGATTATGCCAGACCAGTCATTGGATAAGCCCCTGTACAAGACCCCTACGGTCATTGTGATGGACGATCAAGAAGTCCTGAAAGTTTTTCAGGTAACAAGTGCCGGTATGTCTTGGTGGGGCGGCCAATAACCTCAAGTCTGCCAATGTGCCGTCGGCGCGGTTCACGTGATCCACGCCGATCGTGTCTCTAACACCTTGCCAACTCAGCGGTTCCGGTTCGGAGACGGACAGCTCGTTCTGGAATGTGATGAACCGGAATGCGCGCGTCTCTTTGCGGATCTATATAAGGAATGCGCGGCCCTCGATGCAACGCAACCGTGCTCGACGGTACGTTGCTCGATCGTCCCCCACGGTAACAAGGGTGAAACCCGGATCTCATTCGACGGTGTCGATCCCTTTGACTTGACGGGTTTTGCCGTCTCTCTCTTCGAACAGATGGATTGCCAGCGTGTCAAAGCGCCCGCGGGTTGGCAGGCAGTCGAGACAAAAAAGAGCCCGGGAAGAATCGCGTTTTCCGACACGGAGATCGTTGCATCCCCCGGTAGCCCTTGGCGGTGGCTCGTCGCAATGCTCGCGCTCCACCTCGTTGTCCGAACCCAACCCGACGTGTTCTTTTTTCACGCGGGCTCGATTAGCGTGCGCGGCCGTGGCATTCTGCTGGTTGGCCCCACGAACTCAGGGAAAACCACCCTCGCCCTCGCGCTCGCCGACCGAGGCCACGGGTTTCTAGGAGATGACTACGCTGCATTGAGGGTGACAAGCAACGAGCTGCTCCCATTGAGACGCCGACTTTCGATCCGTCCGGGACCGTGTGCAGCAGGGATACGCCAGGCGTTGGCCGGCCGCCGATGGCCCACCCGCACATTGACGGATGGCTCGGTGAGGTACCTCGTGCATGCCGAAGACCTCTTTCCGTCCCCCAAACCTGCCCCGGTTCCGCTGACATCGATAATATTCCTGAGTGAGCGAGGCGATGCGTCAAGGTTGATACCGATGCGCGCCTCGCACGGGCCCCTCGAGCGACTCACGCCACTCGCGAGCACTTTTCAAAGCGCACCGCCCGGTGCGGTCGCATTGGGCTTGGCGAAACTGATCACACGGGTTCCGAGCTATCTTCTTGAACCCGGCACCATACCCGAGACCGTGCGTCTTGTGGAAGAGCTTTTGGAGAACTGATGGCATACGACGTTCGTCAAAAAGCCGACATCGTCGGCACACACCGCTTCATCTGCGTGCGCTTAATGGAAACGCTGGCACGTTGGGTTCCGACAACACCGGAACTTGAGGCAAAGGCGCTTTTTGGACGCCACCTGTGGGATCTCGCGCAGCACGCCGACCAGTTTGGCCAGCGAACCGCTGAGCTGCGTGCCGGACTCCACCACAGCCGTGAACCGGCCCGCGGTTTCTTGGACGTTTTGGAATCGTTTGCGAACACCAAAGACACCACGCGTCGCATCGACGGTTTTTATGACGCCGTGCTCCCCTTTCTCAGCACGGCGTACGAGACGTATTTGGAGAACACCGACGACCTGCTTGACGAGCCGACGGTGCGGATTCTTCACCGCTTGCTCGCCGACCATCCACGCATGCGAGCACAACGAGACGAGCTGCTTGGTGAGCGGCCTGACCTCGTCGCCGATGACAAGACATTCAGCAACGACCTTCGCCGATCTCTCGATGCTGCCGGGGAGGTCGTGAACTATCGAGCACAACCTGCCGGAGCCAACAGATGAGCGTCGCCGCACCAAAAACCAAGGACGTTCGCGGTGTTACGCTTGCGGATGACCCGGCGCGCGAAGCGTGCTTCACGGTTGTGAACACCGATGACGAGATGGTTGATTGGCCGGACATGTCAGTCGACTCGCGGCGCGAACGTCTGCACCGCCACATGAACAACGAAACGGGAGCGCTCGAGATTGCGGCTCAATGCGTGGCCGATTTCCCCGATGCACCGTGGGACCTGCGAATGCGCCTCGCACGGCAAGCCGCCGATGAAGCTCGCCACGCAACACTTTTGTATAGACGTCTCAAAGAGTTGGGCGGAAGCAAAGGTCAATTCCCAGTCGCGAACTACGAATGGGGTGTCACCGGGATGCTCGATAACCTGCCCGGCCGGCTCGCGGTGCAGAACCGAACATTCGAAGCGGGACTCATCGACCTGCTGGGACATCTCCGAAACGTGTGGCGTGAGGCGGGCGATCACGAAACCGCCGACTTACTCGATGGAATCCTCGCGGACGAAATCACACACGTGCGATTTGCAAATCGTTGGATCCGTCAGCTATCGGAGGAGAATCCAGCTGTACTGTTACGTGTCGCCATGGCAGTGCGATTTCTTGGCGCCTGTAACGAAAGTCTCGCAGCCACTCCCGGGGACATCAACGCCGCGGGAGTCGAACTCACACCAGAGCGACTCATGGCGCCGGCAGTGAACGTCGCGGATCGGCTGGAGGCGGATTTCACCGAAGACGAAGTCCTCGAAGTTCTCAAACAAGCGGGATTCCGGTCCATCCTACCAACGCACCTGAAGGTCCCAGCAACATGAGCGAAACAAAGTTGCCCCCTTTGACGCCGGAACTGTACGGCGATGCATCCGTCCGAGAGGCGCATGTGAGGGTCGTGCCCCGATGGGCGGAATGTGCGAATCTCCCCGAGGACCATCCGGACAAAAAACTCGAGTTCCTGCATCGCCAGATGAACGAAGAGGCTAACGTCATGGAAAACGCGGCAAGCAGTCTCGCCGACTTCCCCGACGCGCCGTGGGAGATACGCATGTGGCTCGCACGGCAGTGCGCCGACGAAGCACGTCACCTACTTGTGTACAAACAACTGGTTGAGGGGCGGGGGGGGCATGTCGGGCAGTTCCCGGTTATGAATTTTCAATACCGAATTCTCCAAAAGATTGATACCCTCATTGGTCGGCTTGCGGTACAAAACCGAACATTCGAAGCCGAAGGCCTGGACGCAGTCACGCACGCACGAACCAAAGCCGTGGCGGAGGGCGACTACGAGCTGGCCGCGATTTACGACGCACAACAAGCCGATGAGATCATTCACATCGGTTTTGCAAACGAATGGATACACAAACAGGTCAAAAAGAACCCGCGCGACGTGCTTCGCATGGCCGAAGCGTTGACACGCGGCGGACGGGCCTTCGAAGAGGTCTTCGCTGGCGGTGGCACCCACGTCACAGAGTACGGTGTCGCGCATGCGGAGAGGGAGATGGCCGGTTTCGACACAGCGGAGATTGAATTCGCTTCGCGCCAATCCGACGAACGTCGCGAACGGGTGCGAGCTATCGAGGAGCAGCCTTAACTGTCATGGCAGAGCTGCTGGAGCGATTGACGGACATCGCAACACTCGTCCGATTGGGCGAGATGGTGATGTCCGTTTTACAATCTCTCCTCATCCCGTTTGGTTTCTTGTTGGCCGTGTACCTGTTTGAGTTACGCGGCGGAGCTGATCCCAATCGCTATCGCACGCGAAATTTCCTCCACGACGTGATCTACCTGTTCGTGTACGTTGGCGGGTTCTACGATGTGTTCGCGCTGGCAATCGTCCTCAACGCGATCGAATCGCACCTCGAGTTTCTGCAGATCGCACCAACACGCAGCCTACCGTGGCCGGTTGGACTCGCCATCTTTTGGGTAGGGGGAGATTTTGTCGTCTACTGGTGGCACAGACTCCAACACTCCAATCGTTTTCTCTGGGCGTTTCACAGTGTTCACCACTCACAGGAACACATTACGCTGTTCACGGCATCACGACGCCACCCGGTGGAACAGCTGTCGATGGATCTGTTGCTCTTCTTTTTCATTTTTCACCTCGTGCTCGGTGTTCCGACACGTGGATGGGTGCCGTTGGCGGTGCTCGTGAGGACCGTGTCGTCACTCCAACACGCGCAGCTGGACTGGCGTTTTGGTCCGTTGCACAAGGTGTTGGTTAGTCCCCGTTTCCACGCATTCCATCACTCTGCGCAGCCCGAACACGCTAACGCCAACTACGGCTTCCTGTTCAGCACGTGGGATTACATCTTCGGCACAGCGGTGCCGGAGCAACCGCTTCCTGTCCGCTACGGACTCGACGGGATCGAAATGAAAGAGTCACTGGCGGGCCACTTGATTACGCCGTTTCGTCTTCTGTGGCAATGGCGACATCGTGGGTCGGCGGCCACGCCGGAGGTCAACTCGGACATCTCGGCGTAACGTTCGGGTCGGAGCAGCTAGGACCCGAGCGCCGGTTACCGCGTTTTTTTTCGTGTGCGACGAGTTTGCGTAGACCGCGGACCCCGTCGCCTGACCAAGCGTACCATTCGAGCCGCTCGATTGATGACCTTAAACGTCACCCGCGCGAACCCGACGTGCAGCATCAGCGCCAGGGACATTGCGGTAAGCGAACATCGCCCAGCGAACCCCTTGAAACCGGTTGGCGTAAATGTTTCCAATCCTCGCCAACACCCATCGACCTCGACCAGTGTGACGACACCAAGCAAATCTTCAGCAAGCAGCGGTGCATCCGGAAGCCATGTTGCGTCACCTCGCGTTATGATATATGTGGCGGCCGGCTTTCCCCGCTGGCGATACATAAGTCGATGCGTGACCAAACCCGCTGGCGTCCGCATCGCAACGACGTCACCTCGTACCGCGTTGGTTCTCGCGTCACAACTCACCCGGATTGAGCTACCGTTAGGGATTGTCGGATGCATACTGTCGCCGTGATGCTTTACCACGACGTCGGTCGCCGCTCGCTTGAGCAGCGGAGCCAAGACGTCGAGCGCTTTTACCTGGTCCGGTAGGCCATCCCCGACATCGCGTCGTGGCGGGATCAACCGGCGTCCCCGCACCGGAGAAACCCGACGCGACCCATCCCGTCGTTCCGAAAGC
>JAZDDD010000778.1:0-2959 GCA_036679545.1 Gemmatimonadota bacterium
CGACCGGCGGGACGCCGATGTTCATGTGCTTGGCACCAGCCAAAGGACAGGTGGCGGCCGTGAATTCACGTTCGCGTTCATCGGGTTGGGGGCGTTGCAGGGTCGTAACGACACACTCCAGTACAACTCGAGCCGAACCGACACAAGGGACGAAACACGCGATGGACAGGTTCAAACCTTTGCCATCGGGATTCTCAGGTACGTCGCCGAAACCTCTTCGGTTGGAAACGTCACGTTGTCCTTTCGTGTACGGGAGCAACGGACCGCCACGGCACAACGCACCAACGATCCCTGGAATTTTTGGATTTTCAGCCTTGGCGGGAATGGCTCCTACTTCGCCGAATCAACCCAAAAACGTTATTCCGTCTCGGGCAATTTAAGTGCAAACCGCACGACCGAAGATTGGAAAATCGAAGTGTTCGGGTTCGGGAACTATAACCGCACCGAGAACGAACTCACGGATTCAACATTCGTCGCGACGTTTAGTGGATACGCCGCCGAAGGCTTGGTGGTTCGCAGTGCCGGCCAACATTGGGGCGTGGGTGGCACCGCGGAAGTATCCGCATCGACATTCCAAAACCGCAACCTGCTCGTCTCGGCAAGCGCCGCACTTGAGTATTCGGTTTTCCCCTACAGTGAGTCGACACGCCGCCAACTTGTGGCACTCTACACCATCGGCGTCAGTCATTTCAAGTGGGAAGAGATCACGATCTTCGATCGATTGGCAGAAACACGTGGCACGCAGAGTCTCGAGTTGGCATACCGTGTCGTTCAGCCGTGGGGCAACCTATCGGCGAGTCTGGAAGGACAGACCTTCCTCCACGATCTGTCGCTTCATCGCCTCGAGGCCAGCACAGGATTCACACTGCGTCTCGTCCGCGGACTCCGTCTGAACGGAAGCGGTTCAATCGCACGGATCAAGGATCAGATATTCTTGTCCCGAGCAGGCATTTCGGACGAGGACATTCTCGTGCGGCGACGGCAACTTGGGACGGATTTTCGCGCCCGGTTCCGGTTTGGCCTCAGTTATACGTTCGGCTCAATCTTCAACAATGTCGTCAATCCGCGGTTCAATAGACTGTGACGGACGGCGGCAAGGCGGATGGCGGTAAGGCGGATGGCGGATGGCGGATGGCGGATGGCGGATGGCGGTAAGGCGGTAAGGCGGTAAGGCGGATGGCGGTAGGGCGGTAAGCCGGTAAGCCGGTAAGCCGGTAAGCCGGTAACGAGATCACAAGCTGGTAGCTGGCAGCAGGCAGCTACTTGCTGGTAGCTTTCAACCGTGCCGCCATCCTCTAAACAACGCGAGGCCATCGAGGCACCGGTTGGGCCGGTTCTTGTCGTGGCCGGACCGGGTGCCGGGAAGACATTCTGCCTCATCAAGCGCGCGGAGTACCTCGTTCGCAATAAAGGCTTCCGTCCTGCACGTCTGTGCGCCCTCACATTCACAAACAAAGCCGCGGAAGAAATTGCGTCACGTCTTGCGCAACAGTTCGGTGTTGCCGGCGGTGAGATCACATGCGGTACGTTGCACGCACTGTGCCTGGGGATTTTGCGCGAGTTCGGGGAGCACGTTGGGATCCGACGCGGCTTCGGCATCGCAGATGAAGACTACCAACGTGGCGTTCTGCGACGACTTGGTGTTCCTCGCAAGCAGATGTATCAGGCACTGGTACTTTTTGGTCGGCGACGGTTACAGGACCACCTGCTGGGCGAGCGAGACGAACGCATCTTCCGAGAATATCTGGCAGATCTCCGGCGTCGCAACATGTTGGACTTCGATGACATCATCGGTCTCACCCGCAAACTCTTCCTCGAACAAAAACACATCGCCACAACGATAGGCTCTCGCTGGGATTATGTCCTGGTCGACGAGTTTCAGGACCTCAGCTCAGCACAATATGAAATCGTTAAGACCCTGGGCGAAAAACATCGTTGCGTCTTCGTCGTGGGCGATGATGAGCAATCGATTTTTTCGTGGGCGGGGGCCAATCCAAAAGTTCTGCAAGATTTTGAATCGGAATTCGCCATTCGCCAACCCGTTCTTCTAGATCGGAATCGACGTAACTCACGACAAATTATTGAAACGGCTCGCCGCTTACTGTCCGCCAACCTTACGCTGTTCGAGAAGAAGATCGAAGCGGATCGGGAAGGAGAATACGAAGTCACCGCGATGAGCTTTTCCGATGATCCGACGGAGATAGAATGGCTGGTCAAAGACATGCAGCAAGACCGCAAACAACAAGACCGCAGTTGGGGCGACTACGCCGTCTTGTATCGCCGACACCGCATCGGCACTGAACTCGAAAAGCGTCTCATCCGCGAGGGGATTCCATGCAGATTGGCAAGAGGCCAAGCGCTCATGGAGCCGGCGCATTTGTTGGACCGGGCACGTGCGCTTGTACCGGATCAGGACGATTTGCTTGCCGCGATGAGGGTGTACGCCCGGCAGCAGGGACGTCACGATCCGGACACGAAGAAAGCGTGGCGTTTTATCTATCACGTTGAAAATCTGCATGGGTTGCGAAAGACGCACGAAACGTTGGGGACGCTCGTCGAAGCGCTGCTCGCTCAGCGGGTTGGCCGTTACCGCAACCCGCTCGAAGAGGTGGCCGACGATCTCACCGACCCCGCTGAATATCCCGGTGCCGAGGAACTGGCCACCGACATCGCAAACACGCAAAAGGCCGGCAAGCCAATAGGCGTTGCTACAAGCGCCGGTCTGGGTTTCGCCATCCGTGGGGTATTGGCGGCCGCTGGATACAACACCAAAGTTTGTGACACCGAGCCGTCGGGAAACGAAGACGTCGTCTGGACACATGATAAAATGCAATCGCCCGTGTTTCCGGTGACGCTATTCAAAGCACTCCAGCTGTTGCAGAGCAAAGACTCCAACGACTCACTCCGAGAGTACGTGACGTTTGATTTGGAAACAACGGACAAGGACGTCAGCGACTGT
>JAZDDD010000779.1:0-6529 GCA_036679545.1 Gemmatimonadota bacterium
CACATACAACTGCGCCTGGTTTACCAGGAAGTGCTTGGTATCTATGTCGCACTGTGGTGGCAAATAGAACTGTGCGTGAGCCGGTGCCGTGGCGCCGAACGCCAACGCCAACAACAATAAACATCCGAGTTTCTTCATTCCTGACCTTTTTTTCTCAATGTGATGCCTCGCCACAAACACTCCTCTCGTGGAGTGCCCGGCCAGCGCGTTCCGGTTGGGAGATACGTCGTGACTTGCCGTACCATCCCTGGCCGACGTTGCTTTCGGTATTTGTTTGGCCAATCGTGGGCCCAATCATTGTAACCCGTAAGACGACCGAAGGAGCCATTGAAAATGCCTCAGCTACCCGCTACCCGCTACCCGCTACCCGCTACCCGCTACCCGCTACCCGCTACCCGCTTACCTGGTACCCAGGTGCTCCGCCGTCAAGCCGTTCAACCGTCTGCTGACAAAAAAAACGATTTTTGCACGGTTGGCTACCGGTATAGCCAACCGGCACCGGTATTGAAAAGCACGACCGACTCGGTGGGGGCAATCCGACCAGACGCTACCAAGTTCTTGAGAGCCACAACGGTTGCGCCACCCTCGGGACAGGAGTCAATACCCTCACTCGCAGCCAACTCGTCGCTGGCGGCACTCAGATCTTCGTCGCTAACGGCGACGGCGTCCCCGTTGGTTTCGCGAATGGCGCGTAAGATAATCTTGCCACCGAGTGGAGACGGGACCCGCAGCCCACTCGCAACGGTTTGCGGATCGTCCCAGGGTTCTGTTGTCGCCTTCCCCTCACGGTAGGCCCGCACAACCGGGGCGCAGCCTGTAGCTTGGACGCTGAACATTCGGGGGCACTCATCAGTAATCCACCCCGCATCTCGCAGCTCTGCGAACGCTTTCCACATGCCAATGAGACCTGTGCCGCCACCGGTTGGATAGAGGATGCAATCGGGTAACGACCACCCAAACTGTTCGGCCAACTCGATTCCCATCGTTTTCTTGCCTTCAATCCGATACGGTTCCCGCAGCGTAGAAACGTCGTACGCACCGGTGTCTTTTGCGTGTGCCCGAGCAGCTTTGCCGCAATCGCCGATGTGTCCGTCCAGCAATTCAAGGTTCGCGCCGAACAGTGTGATCTGCCGCAGAATGGTTGACGGAGTGGATCGCGGCGCAAAGACACGAACCGGCACACCGGCGCGTTGACCGTAAGCGGCCAATGCAATCCCTGCGTTCCCTGCCGTTGGAATTACAAATGACTTCACACCCGCCAAAGCGGCCCGTGTCACCGCAGCAGACAGCCCACGTGCTTTGAATGAACCGCACGGATTCTGCCCCTCGTCCTTCACCCACACGGTTTCCACACCAGTCAACCGTTCAAGGAAGGGGCTCCGCATCAACGGCGTCATGCCTTCGCCCAGGCTTACCGGTTCTTCGCCGGGCATGAGAGGCATCCATTCCCGGTACCTCCACATGTTCCAATCTCGCGTCACCAGTTTGGTTCGATCTTCAGGATGCGGTTTGCGATCATATTGTACCAGCCACGGATCTCCGCACTCGGTACATACATCGTGTAAACCATCTGCGGCGCTTATCAGCTCACAGTTTGAGCACTTGAGATGCCAATCGAATTTCGTCATCTACCAATGGTGTTGAGGATACGTTCCGCCAACCGCGGTGACAGACCCGGAACAGAAGCGATCTCCTCCACGGTTGCAAGCCTCACTCCGGCCAGACTACCAAACCGTTTCAAGAGGGCCGTGCGTTTGGACGAACCCACACCGGGCACATTGAGGAGTTCTGACGTCAACGTGCGATCCTTTCGAACCTTTCGATTGTACGTAACCGCGAATCGGTGCGCCTCATCCCTGGCACGTTGTAACAACTTCAACGACGGCGAGCGACGCGAGAGTCGCACACTGGATTCTCGGTTCGGTAAGAAGATTTCCTCTTCCTTTTTGGCAAGACTGGCAACCGGGATGTCGGGGGCATTGATCTCCGCCAACGCGCTCCGCGCCGCGTTGAGCTGTCCCCTACCGCCGTCAATCACCATGAGATCCGGAAGCACTTTTTTCTCGTGCACACGTCGTGTCACAAAACGCGTTACGACCTCATGGATAGCCGCATAGTCATCTTGTTGACCTTCGCCCTTAATCTTGAATCGACGATACTCAGCTTTTTTGGGCCGACCGCCTTCGAACCAAACCAACGAACCCACCGTATCCCTGCCCTGGCTCGTGGATATGTCGATGCACACAAGATCCCTCGGCACACTTGCCAGACCGAGGTCACGTCCCAAGGCGTACACGGGGTCCTCAACCCGTTCATCCGCTTCTAACGACTCGATTTTCAAAGACTCCATGAGGTGCCGTGCGTTTTGATCGGCAAGCTCCACCAACCGATATGCCGCGCCACGTTGAGGGACGGACCACCGCGAATCCGGTCGCAGTTCCTGCACCTGTTCAAAATCTCCAGGTTCAAAGGGTAAGATCACACGAGCCGCACGCTCCTCCTCCGGGAAGTAGTACCGGACAATGAACGCGGTCAAAATTGTTTCATCCGACTCATCTGTGAGGTTGGCAAGGAAACGTTGGTGACGACCTACGACCTTACCATCGCGGACGCGAAGAATAACGCCAACAGCGTCCGCCCCGTCCCTAGCATACCCAATCACATCCGCATCACCGCCACCTACCACTTCGACACTCTGTTGTCGCTCCAGCTGTTCCAACCAGCGAATGGAATTACGCAACTCCGCCGCCCGTTCGAACTCCAATCTTTCGGCTGACGCTTCCATTCGCGTGCGTAGACTTCCCCGCACCTCCACCGTTTTCCCATCGAGAAACGCCAGTACATCTTGAATCATGCTTCCGTACTCGGCTTGGCTCTGCAAACTCACGCACGGTGCAAGACAGCGGTGGATATGGTAATCGAGACAGGGGCGTTCCGGTCGTTCGTCCATCAAATTGTAGTGGCACGACCGGACGGTAAATATTCTCCGAATCACACGGAGTGTTCGGCGCAATACGGCCACGTCCGTATATGGCCCATAGTAACGCGCACGCGGGATGTTCGTACGACGAACAACAAGCACTCGGGGAAAACGATCACCCAATGTCACGGCAATGCTCGGGTAACTCTTGTCATCACGGAGTGCAATATTGAACCGGGGCCGATGCTCCTTGATCAAATTATTTTCCAACAGGAGCGCTTGGGATTCGGTGGGAACGACGATTGTGTCCAGATCGGCAATCCGTTTGACCAGTAACCGATTCTTCGGACTCCCGCGATGGTCGGCCGTGAAATAGCTGCGAACACGCTGACGCAACCGCTTGGCCTTACCCACGTAGAGAACCGCCCCCCTTTTATCCTTCCACACGTACACACCGGGTCGTTCCGGCAGTGCGGCAATCTTGGTTTCGATCGTTGGGGGAATCATCTGACGACAAATAATCTAGGTTGATTCTACTCAGGGGTGGTTCGACCAAAGCGCGCGTCGGGATGCTTACCAATCGCAACAATGGAAAGATACACAACTCCAAAAACAGCCATAACCACCAATCCCCCGAGCCAGACGGGAAGACCGGACACCAACGGCATGACAGCGCGTGCGGCCAACCCCGCGGCGGCCGCGCCAAGCATGGCAATGGCCGAGTATCTGAGCGTTACGCTCGACAGGATCGAACCGATCCTTCGACGCAACGCCACGAGGTTCAGTAGCGCATTTGCATACGCGCCAATCGCACCGCCGAGCGCAATACCCAAAACACCGAGTTGCTGCATAAGAACGTACGCGCCCACAGCTGATATCGTAATCGATACAAATGAGATCCGGACGGGTGTCGTCGTGTCGCCGAATGCGTAGTGGCCGGACGCCAGCAATTTTATGAGGGCGGCTGCGGGCAGCCCAACACCGATGCCCATCAACACTACGGCTACAGCCTGCGTGCTGGACTCATCGAACGCGCCGGACTGTAGGATGAGCCCCACAATCGCCGGCGAAATCGCAACGAACGCCGCGGCCGAAGGCAAGACGAAAAACCACACACGACGAATACTTTTGGATAGTCGATCCTGAATTGCCGAGGGGGACGCCGTGATCGCGTCGCGAGATAATTCAGGGAGCGAAGCAGCCGCGACACTGATGCCAAACAGGGACACGGGCAAAATACCAATCAACTGCGCATATCCTAGATTGGCGACCGCGCCTTGCCCCAATAGGGCAGCCAATTGTAAATCAACCAAACTGGAGATCTGGAGCGCTCCCGCACCGGCAATAACGGGCAGCCAGGCGCGCACGACTTTGCGAAAACCTACGACGTTTCGATTGAGGGTCCACTGGACCCGGCCCGTGAACCGGACGGTCGAAGGCAGTTGCACAATCAACTGAAGCACGGTGCCCGCCAACGCGCCCCACGCAAGGGCCCGAACGAGGTCCGCCCCGAACAGGACCCCGCCAAGTGTTACGAGTGTTGCGATCTGCGCAACATTCCAAAGAGCGGGCGCCGCATAGGTCACAAAGAAACGGCGATTCGTATTCAGCACACCAAGACACCACGCCGACAGAATCAGTATACCGGACATCGGGAAGAGGATTCGGACAAGTGACGCGGTAAGCGCTCGCGCTTCCTCTCCAAAACCAAACGCCACCACCCGTGTAATGGCCGGTGCCAATAAGATCCCAGCGACTGACGCAACGCTCGCCACGAGCAACAGGAACGACACCACGGCGCCAGCCAGACGGCGGGCGGCATCCGTTTCACCTCGTTCGAGCATCTGCGCATAAACCGGAATAAAGGACGCCGAGAGTGTCCCTTCACCAAGGAGATTGCGGAGGACATTCGGTATCTTGAGGGCGGCCCGAAACGCGTCGGCTTCGAGCCCCAACCCAAAGAAGTGTGCGAATACGCGTTCTCGCACGAGTCCAAGGAGCCTCGTGGCCATGATGCCGGCGGCGACACGCGTGGCAGGCGGAGGGATTCTCAGGAATCCGTCTCGAATCGTTGGTGCAATTGTTCGTTTTCTTCTCGCAACGCCGCTACGGCACGATGTAAATCATCGACCTCGTTTTCCAACGCTTCAACACGGGCCTGAAGTCCGTCTGACGTCTCGCCATGCGGCATATGTTGCGGGTACGGTTGCTCGGAGTCCAGCACGTTTGGCTGAGACACACGATCTCGGGGTCGCAGGACCGCGGCTCCGAGGGAGAGTATGACACCGACTGAACCAAGGATGACGAACAAGCCCCATAGGGACATCGTGATACCTTATTCAGCGCTGACGGGTGATTCGAGATGCGCGGCCCAATGTTGGCATGCCCGCATAACACCGTTCAGGTAATCCGGGCCGTGTCGGATCAGGTAATGCAACACATTGATCACCCGCTCCTGCGGTTTTTGCAAGGGATAAATCGCGGCCCGCGCAGCGGCGACCTGACGCATCAGTACTTCGTTTCGGCGTTTCAGTTGGGAAACGACCTTTCGTTCGATGTGCTCGAGTTGTGACAACATATTGTGCTGTGCGTGTTCGGTGGGTTTCCGGAGAGTCGGGTCGATCGTGGCGGCGGCTTCAATCACCCGTGGCGCCTGTTCGTCAATCGTGCGGCGGATTGCCGTCAAGGCCCGTTCCAATTCCTCGGGAATGTTTTCGCGCACCAAACGCGACTCGAGTTGCCCCTCGGGCAGCGAAAGATCGTCTAAAACCAGTCCGTATTTTTCGAGGGTTTTCTCAACACGGTTCTCCACGATGTGACCGGACCATCTCGTCAATACCGGATGACGTGCAATTCCCATGGCATCGAACACCGCGTCGGCCTGTTCCCAATACAATACCTCCGTTGGCCCCGCGACATACGCCACGGTTGGCAAGACTGCGGCTTCCGTGACTGGCCGTAGGAGAACGTTGGCCGAAAATTTTTCGTAATCGGTATTTGCGACTTTCAGCAGATCGGCAGCAGAAAAGGTTTCGCCCGACCGACGCAGGTTGAACCCGTGGCCGTTTAACAAGACTCTATCTCTACCACGCGACCCCTCGTACATGACCAGCGTGTGCTCTTCTTTCACCGAAACCGGAACCGCGTGGCCCGCCTGCTGCAATGCGTGACTGCGCCGGATGAGCGCCTCATTAATTGCCGTCGCCTTGGTGAGGGCAGATTCCAAGATCGGCACGAATGCTGTCTTGGCTTCCGGCACGTACGGCTGGAAAACAACGATCCCAAATTCACCGAGTAGCTCAGCCATGGCCCCGGCGAATGCGGTGGCAACGTCACGTTCCGACACATAGTGCTTGGTGAATCTCTCGACCTGAGCGTCTCGAAATTCGGTGTCCGGACTAAGGGCACGAACACGATCGAAAACGTTTACGATGTCTTGACCGAGCTTTTCTCGGTAAAGGGGCACGGCGGACGCGTCATCAGGTCGTGAACGCAATTCAATCCGCTCGACTTCATTCGTATTGGAAATCAAATGAAAATGATTTGACTCGGCGAAGTCGTGATCGTCGCCGGCCACCCAAAATACCGGCACCACGTGTCTGTTTAGGA
>JAZDDD010000078.1:0-2862 GCA_036679545.1 Gemmatimonadota bacterium
CCCTCGGGGCCTGAGAAAAACACCTGCTGACACTGAACGCCCGCGTCACTCCACTCACAATAAGAACGTTTCTAAGTTCAGAACTCCTGACCTACGCGGGCTACATTTCTTCCGGTTTTTGGTCGTCGACGGCGAATTTGAGCCGGAGGTTCGTGCCGGGGAAACGGGTCTCAAGTTGGTTCAGCTGCTCACAGAGGTTGCGGATGGCACAGGTTCGATGTGGTGACGATTGGGGATGAAGTCTGATCCGAAGGTGCTGCTCGTCAAGCTCCACCCTCCCCGCCGTTTGGAACAACGCGTGCAGAAGCGTCCGGCCCTCCTCGTGCGAACGAGTATAGCTGCCCTGCAACATCCCTAATAATTCTGTCTCCACTCGATAGGCCGTCATCTTGATCGTGTCGACGATCAATTTCTTCTCCGTCGTGAATGTCTTCAACTCGCTGGCCGACACACGCTTCGGGAGCTCGGAGTGTTCCGCTTTCAAACTTGCCACCCTCGCTTCGGCCGATTCTAACTGTCGACGTAATGTCGCTTGGGAGATCTTAAATCCTCGCATCGTGCGTGTACGCGACGACTTCGCCGCCTCACCTAACTCCGCCTGCAAACGAGACACTTCTCCTCGAGCCTTCGACAACTCCTTCTGCACACGCTTACGCTCAGGATTGGGACGGTCCGAATCCGACGAGACATCCTGCACCGCATACTCCACCAACGCGTCCAAGGCAAACTCCTCCGAGGCGTACTTGAAGAAGTTCTCCTGACGCCAACGATCAAACGTGCGGTAAGCCACGGCCGCTCCCGGCAAGTCCGCAAGATTGGTCAAAATCGGAGTTTGGCGTCCGTCGCTACGCAGCACACGCACCTCTCGCATCCATAAGAACTGAGGCCCCAAAGTACGCGACTCCTTCTTCCGCTTGTTCCGCAAGCGGCCGACCCGAACCTTTGCTCGATCGCACAGCTCGTACGTGTAACACCACCCGTCCACCTCCAACGTCTGTTCCTCAAACTCGCCAAGCGGACGGTCGGATGACTTTCCTTTGCGATAGGTGATAATGTCGAACCCCGACTTGATCAACCGCGCGAACAGTTTCGGACTGTAACCGCCGCGGTCGAAGATCACCGTGACTCGGCGGTCTCCCACCAGCGGTCGCACCTGGGCAAGAATCGGTTCCAGCACTTGCGTTAGACCTTCGTTCAGCTCGCTAGTGACCACCAACAGAGGTTCGCCCGACGCGTCATGCACCCACGTGTCCGTGGCGGCTCGCTTGGCCACTTGTCGTTGCGACTTCTTTGCCTTGGGCAACGGGTGCTTGCCATGGTATTCACGCACGTGTCCGTCCAAGTATAAGAAGGCGACGCGGTTTTCATCTTCGGCGATCCGCAACTGGGCCACCTCTTCCATCAACGATTTGGCTCGGTTTGTGCTGGCCAGACGCGACAGCTTGCGTCGCACCGTTTTCACTTCCGGAGCTCGGTCCAATCCCAGCAGACGCCCCAATTCCCAAGGTGCGTATTCTTTGAGGTTCTCCGGCCGTTTGATCCGTAACAGGGCACACAAGAACAACGTCACCACCAACGTTCGCAAGCCATAAAACGACGGTCCCAGCGAATGCGAATAAATCTTGTCGAACGCCTCCAGCAGACCATTTTTCGCCAGCAGTGGAATCGCCAACAGCACCCCAGCCCGCGGCAGGTGGTCCGCCTCGGCAAACAACGGCAAGGCATCCTCAAGAAAGCCGAGACGAGCCAAGGCCCGATCGCCACTGCGGTCAGTTGGATCATCGTCGATCGTGAAACCAGTAACCGCCTGCGAGACGACAGGTGCCTGGTCCGCCCGATCAACTTCGGTAGCACCGTCTCCGTTGGATCTGTTGGATACGCGGGGCTGCGTGAGCTCGTTTACCGGTACCTTGGCAACTTCCACCTTGCCGATCACGACCGGACCACCGCCGGGAGTCACCACCGCTGGTTGGCTGGTGATTCCCTCGGAGGCGGCCGGGGCGGCGAGACGACTGGCCGAGTTTTCTGAAGTGGCTTGGTCGCAAGACAGCTTTTTCTGGCCGTCAGCGTCGCCTGACTGGAGTGAGTCCTCCGCAGGTTCCGCGGGCTGACAATGACATTCTTCGGATGAATCGGCGCTGTTTGTGTTTGTCTCTTCATTCCAGTCGATGGCCAGTTGCGTTGTCGTCTTCGCACGTCGCAAACCGAGTCTCGCCAAAGCCCGCTTCACCACATTAACGCCGACACCGAGACGTTCGGCCATGCCCTTTTGCGTGACACCTTGTTCGAACCATTTTCGCAACAGGACGTCGTGGCCCGTTGGGAGTTGTGAGCGGCGTCCAGAGCCTGCTTTGCGTTGCAGCCCCTGCAAACCTTCCTTTTGGTATTGGGTTTCCCAATCACGTTGTGTGCGGACGGTGTGACCGAAAGCCTGGGCGATCTCAGATTGGGTTGCATGTCCGTTGAGTCGCAAACTTACCGCAATGAAGCGAAGATGCTGTTTATCTTCCAAGTCAGCCTGATAGATCGCTTCATGCCGAAAGAAGACGACGCGAGACCCGTCATCATCAACGAACCAGAGATGATCATTGATCATGGTTCGCTTGCGGGAGTCGTGAGACTTGTCATTGACACTCACCTCATCCGTGAATGCCAACCGTGGCTGTGAGAGTGTTCGTGTGTCCATGTCTATTAGACGCACGAAAGCTCCCAGAATTACCCAAAAACCGGAATTTTTTTTCGCCGCCGCTGCGCCGACAAATCACGAAAAACAACCGATTTCAAAAGGTAGGTCAGGAGTTCTGAGGTTACTTCGACTTTCCGGACCGTGATGTGTCATGTAACTAATCCACGTAAATAAAC
>JAZDDD010000780.1:0-3021 GCA_036679545.1 Gemmatimonadota bacterium
CTATAACTTGAAACGGCGCAGCCACTCCCTAGGAGTAAGGCAGCGCCGATGGATAATCGGGTCGAACCAGTTAGCGCCATTTCCCCGAATTCATCGTTAAAGTTGTTCGTCGGGCCTAAGTGATCCAGTTTGGATCATCAGTATAATGGATTGCAACCGCCGGTTCTGACGCTCACTGCTACGGAATTCGAACGAGGACCCCGGGGAGGAACTCGAACGTCATTTTTTCACGTCGTTGCGCACCACGTCGATCATTACCGGTTCGACGCTCTTGCGTCACGGCAATATTGTTTTGGCGCCGATCACCCGACCGTCGCTCCGATCGGGAACGCCTATCAGTAAGATAGTCTTGCTCTCTTCGACTTGGCGCAATGCGGCGCTGCGCGCCACTGCGCTTCGACTTGGCGCAATGCGGCGCTGCGCGCCACTGCGCCGGTTTTCCACCACTGCCAGCTCGATTTTTCGGCGCTCATGCCCTCGCCGATCCGTTTGCCGGCGGTCCGGCCCGAGATAGGAGCTGCTTTCGAACATTCGAATCCCTCGAGGTTTGGTCTTTGCGCAGTATCGGCGTCAGGCATGTGAATCCGAAACGTGCGCCCTGCAAACTACATGTTATCGAACGTATCCTAGTGCTCTAGGAATAGCGGCAGGTCCTCCCCGCACTCCACCATGGCACGACCGTCGATTGGTCGTAACCGGCCACCAAAATTATTCGCTGTCAGCAACCTACGCCAACAGCCCAACCAAGGCGGTATCGGAGATCACGGCAAGAGTAGCGCCAGAGCTCACATCTAAGTGCCAGATCAAATCGAGTTGGTTTCGCCGCAAAGTGCCACGGCGTGTTGTGGCGGCAAAACCGGTTCGTGCGCGCGGGATGCGGACCGCGTTCACAGATTCCATTGCCGCTGCCGTGTATCTGAGCCTTCCGCAAGCTGTTGCCCTTCAACGTGTTACAAGCGCATTGCTAGTCAATCATCGACGCAGGCGCCACCCCGAACACCGGGCAACACGCCTGTGGTAACCCGAAACAGATAACCGCATTTCGTACCCGCATGCTGGGTGGTCCCGCGCTTGAAGGTTGTTGGACTTGCTCATCATGAGTCGCCGAGATGATACATGTCATGTTGGCGCTCGTGTGCGACGACTACCGTACGTGTACTGAGGAATGGAGCGGATGGGGCTCGAACCCACGACCCCCTGCGTGCAAGGCAGGTGCTCTCCCAACTGAGCTACCGCCCCCTGAGAATTGACGCTCGCAAGATAACAGAGGCATTCCGACCTGAAAGGCCATCGGCCACGAATAAACAAATGACAAGTCACTCTACATGGGGCACGACAACAACGTTGCGCTCGTCGTGAATGTCGTGGGCGATCCGGTCAAACTGCGGCTTTTCCGTCCGCCCGGTTGGGGTGGGTCCATCCGTACCAGATCCGACCGACCATTCACTCTCCTCAGTCATGAGTAGTAGGGATAACTAGGGCTCACGGAAACTGTGCGTCTCTCTGAGCCACTTCGAAGTGCTTGGTTGTGACCATTCGGAGCTTCCGAGATCCTGTCCAAATTGGTCCCAAAGTGCCCACTTGGTTCAAAACGACTCAGTTGGCGATGAGCTGTTGAATCATCCTAAGTGGTTCGTTATCAACGCGTTCCGATCAGTGTGGCCTGAGGAACGAGACCTGCCTTAAGGGAGGGCGGCAATACGAGAACCGAAACTCTAAACACGGCAAGACACAATGTTCAAGAAAACGATCTCAACTGTTCTGGCCGTCGTGGGAATCACCGCGGCCTGCAGTGAAACCACCGGACCGATGTTCGATGACAGCCCATCGCTGGATCGGGTCCCCAGCCACCTGCGTTGGGCCAACGACGGCACGGCGAAACGATTCACGTCGACGACGGCGACCGGTCTGGCTGATGGGTCAGGGCTTTATTCGGCCAACGTGTTCGCGCCTCTATTCCTTCAGGGAGACGGTACGCCCGTCGCTTCTCTGACCCACACGGTGCCGTCCGCAGGAGCACTGCCCAACCATGATTCGAACCGCGATGATTTTCCGGGCTTGCTTCTGTCGAAAGATGGAGCCGGAGTCATCCAGCAGACCGATCACACGAAGTATCAAATGTGGGTTGGCCCATCAGGCCCCACCCAGATCAATAGCCCCGTGAGCCTCGTGCTCTGGACGGCGGCCAAGGACTTCAACTCCGGCAAGCGCGAAATCGTCGAGGCCGGGCTTTTTGAGTGTGACTCCGACGGCTCCGACTGCTCGCTTATCACGCAGACAGAGAGCGACATCTCCAGTTCAAACACCTGGACCGAACGAACAATCGATTTCGGTACGGTCATAGAAACGATTCCGTCGGGCCGCGCCCTCGCTGTGAAAGTCACCGTTGGCGACGACTCTGATGACGACATGTGGTTGGCATACGACGCCGCAGGTTATCCCAGTCGGCTTACCCACGGCGGCACGGAACTCGAGGCATATCAAGTGAGCTTCTGGGCCGTGCACGACGAGGACCGCGAGATCCAGATCGACTATCTGGACGCAACCAACGGTGCGTCCAATCCGTTTCTGCACTTCCGTGTACCGGCGTATGCCTTGGCAACACGGCCAGACGGCAGCGCGATCACCGCGGGCGATTCCATCCTGATCAGCGTCACGGTCGATCCAGTCGAGATCCTCGTCGACATGCAGCCATCCGGACTGCAATTCAGCCAGGCCGCACCCGCCGAGTTGCAGATGTGGTACGACGGCGCGGGCGAGGACCTTAACGGCGACGGCGGAGTGAACAGCGTGGATGCCAACATCGAACAGAACCTGCTTGAGATGTGGGTGCAGCACGACAACAACCCATGGGAAATCATTGACTCGAATCAATCGACAGCCACCAAGTCGTTCACCGCGTTCCTCGAGCACTTCTCGAATTACGCGGTCGCCTGGTAGCACCGGCAACACACAAGTCACTCACTGACAACGACAAGAATAGAGAGATAATGAAACGCTTCAGACGCTTACTCCCACCGG
>JAZDDD010000781.1:0-10037 GCA_036679545.1 Gemmatimonadota bacterium
GGCAATGAAAATGCCCGCTAGCCCTAACGGCAGTTCACTCAAGACAAAACGCGGAATGATGTAGTTCACATCGCGCGACGATTCCCCAGTCACGCGTTCCGCCAAAACCAAAGCCTCGTCGCGGACTTGATTGACCGTTGCTTCGGACGCAACGAAGGCATCCAGTGCATTTGCCGCGGCGGTGCGATCGCCATTGCGCCGTGCATCGGCAGCCGTCCGCGCGGCGGTTTCGCGTACGGCAAACGCATCCGCGTAACGCGTCTCCAACTGCTCGTAGTTCGCGGCCTCCGCTCCGATCACGCGATCCTCGTGGGCCGGATTGAAGAGCAACGGTGGAGCCTGAAATAGGTAATACACAAAAACTAGAACACCCACCAACAGGACCAGTGCCTGCAGGGGGATCTTCCAATACGCGCTCATGAGCAACGAACTGCGCGCTTCATCGACCGATTTGGCTGTGAGGTAACGCTGGACCTGGCTTTGGTCGGTGCCAAAATACGAGAGCATCAAAAACGTTCCGCCGATGATACCCGTCCAAAACGTGTACGTGTCGGTGAGGTTAAACGAGAAGTCGAACACGTTGAGCTTGCCCGTCGATCCCGCAATCCACAACGCGTCATCCGGGCTTATCGGCAACTTGATCAGAAGAACGATGACGATTGCGATGAGCGCGCCCACGATGAGCACCATCTGTTTGACGTCAGCCCATGCAACCGCCTGGACACCGCCGATCATCGTGTAGATGACAGTCGGAATCCCGATCAGCGCCACCGACCAGACGAGGTCCAGACCGAAGATCGCAGAAAAGACCACCGCGGGTGCCGCGATAATGGCGCCAGCCGACATGCCACGTGATAACAGGAATAGAAAACTGGTCAGCGAACGCGTCTTGGCATCGAAGCGACGTTCTAGGAACTCGTAAGCAGTAAAGACCTTCGAGCGGTGCATGAACGGAACGAGTGTCACGCCAAGGATGACCATCGCGACGGGTAAGCCAAGGTAGAATTGGATGAATCGGATTCCGTCAGTGGCGCCCTGCCCCGTGGTGCCAATCATTGTCACGGCGGAAAGTTGTGTGGCCATGACCGACAGACCCACTACCCACCACGGAAGGCTTCTGTTGGCGAGGAAATAACCCTCGATCTTGTCCGTGCCTTTGGCGCGGCGGATGCCATCCACAACGACGTAGGTGAGGTAAACGACGACGATTGCCCAGTTGAGAGGATGCACGCGACCTCAGTTAACCGGCATATCTGGCTTGCAGTAACCACAACACGACTAGCGCCACAGCTTGCACGGACAGAACCCGTATGAGGTTCCGACGAAAAAGCGAGCGTGAGGTGTGGTCACCATTGGCTTCATCATGCATAGGTGTGTCCATTGGTTCGGTGAATGCGTTCGCCCTCTTTAACCGAGAGGCACGGCCAAAACAGGTCCTCGCGTGCCGGTGTCAAAAGTATCTGAAGACGACGTGAAAGCGAGTATATTTGGGTGACGGGATTCCCCGCTATTTGGCCACACAGCCTACTGACAGCGTCCGAGTGACCTTTAAAGGAAATTTGACGGAAAATGAAAGGCCAAACGAATGGTGGCGGAACCCTAGTCAGGACGTTGAAGATTTGGTTGTGGACACGGAGATGGGCTAAAACAAAACAGGCCTTGGAGTTACCCCCTTGGCCTGTTTCAAAAGCGGACTGGAAGTCCAACCTTGGTTTCGCTCTTTGAATATCGGAAAAGCCACGGCTTTTTTCAAGGGTGAATTAATTCAAATTGCGTTGGGTATCGGAGTGACCCCCCGCCGGGAATCGAACCCGGAACCCGAAGTTTGCGAAACCAAGGTCAGCATCCAGCCGCGGAGGGAAATCACTCAAGGCGGTACCCCTTTCGGGTCGCAACTCCCGTCCGCCCATTTTTCGATTTACTTGAATATAGAAACATAGGCGTGATGTACGCTTATCAATTCGACGCGCCAATGACCCATCATGGCGTACCCCGTGCGTCACGATGCGATAATGGTAATCACGTCAAGTTGTTCAGATCGTTTCAACTGAATCTTGGAAACGTCATATGGCAATGATTTTGCGTTGCCCGTTTCCCTCGCTCGACCGGACACACCACCTTCTGAGTACAAAGAATAAAAGAGTCAAGCACGTGACACATCGCGAAATACACAATGAAACCGCTATGACCAATCGAGCAGTAAGCTTCCAGGCACTCGTAGAACAGGCCCCAGTCATCTGTTATGTCGCAACGGCAGACGACCCGGCCAGAACGATCTATATTGCCCCCAAAGTAGAATCGCTATTGGGATACTCTTGCGACGATTGGACGAGCAAGCCAGGGTTCTTTGATCGGTGCCTACACCCAGACGATCGGGACCGGGTGTTGACTACCGTCCGCGGGCATCTGCTCGAGGGTGAATCACTCGATCTCGAATACCGCCTGTTGGCCAAGAACGGTGAAGTGGTCTGGGTGCGCGACATATCCACGTTGCAGACCCATGAGGATGGATCCACGTCCATCCACGGCGTGCTGCTGGACATCAGTGCGCAAAAACGCACGGAGGCGGCCCTCCAAAACCGAGACGCCGTGTTGGAACGACTCATCGAAGCGTCGACGCGCATCAACAAGGAACGCACCTTGAAGGGCGTACTCCACGAGGTGGCAGAGTCCGCCAGACAGGTCATTGGGTGCCGCTTCGCCGCTTTGGGAATTTTGGACCCGATCGGTGAAAGTCTCGAACAGTTCGTGGTTTCCGGTGTCTCGCCCCACCGAGCCGCACAGATCGGGGCATCGCCCACCGGCAAGGGTATCCTTGGCTTGCTGATTAAGAAAAAGAGACCCATTCGCATCGATAACGTGATGGAGCACCACGATGCCGTCGGATTCCCACCACATCACCCACCGATGAAGAGTTTCCTTGGTGTACCTGTGTTGGGCCAGGACCGTCCGTACGGCAATCTTTACTTTACGGAAAAAGACGGCGGTGGGAACTTCACAGAAGAAGACGAAGCCGTTGCAGTTATGTTCGCCGCAAATGCTGCGGTGGCTGTGCAGAATGCCCGGTTGGATGAAGAGGCCGTGCAGCTTCTATCTGATCTGCAAACGATGCAGCGTACAAGAGACCGCTTCTATGCGATGGTCAACCATGAGTTGCGGAATGCTCTTACCGCGGTGCACGGTTGGTCGGAACTACTACTGCGAAAGGCCGGGCCAAAACCGCCACGACCAGTCTTGGAAACGGTCGAGTCGGCGGACTATGCGCTTCAATTGTTGCACGACCTCCTTGATCTCAGCCGGTTGGAGGCCGAAATGCTTTCGGTCGAGGTTGAGGCGACGGACGTGCGGGCCCTTGCAGCAAACGCCGTAAAACAGATTGAACCGACCGCGCATGCGGAGGGTGTCCATGTGGTCATCCAATGTGACAACGACGACACCAATTGTACGACCGACGAGAAACGAGTGCGGCAGATCTTGGTCAACCTGCTGTCCAATGCGGTGAGGCACAGTCCACACGATTCGACGGTCACCGTGCGAGCAAGCACCTCAGAAACCGAAATGACGTTTGAAGTCATCGACGAGGGCGAAGGCATTGGCCCGGAAGAAATGGCAATCATCTTTGATGCCTATGAACGCGCCTCGACCAGCGCCGGTGGCGGGACGGGTCTTGGCTTGACCTTATCCCGCCGGTTAGCTCGGATCTTGGGGGGCGATCTTTATGTGCGCAGCCAACTAGGACAAGGTGCCCACTTCACCCTTCGAATCCCACGGCACATGGAACGCGGCTGATCGGAAACTACCCGTGGTTACCGGTCGTTCTTCTTTCTGAACATGTCAAATGTCATACTGGTGAGGGCCGCGATAAACAGTCCAAACGCAATGATCCAGAATACGATTGCGATCATGATTCCTCCTACACGACGTCAGCGGTAGTTTCACCGGCTAACGCGTCGTCGAATTCACGAACGGAATGAACCGTCCGAACAATAAGAACCAGTCCGGAAGATCCGCGGATGACCTTGTCCGCAACACTGCCGAACAACACTCTGGCTAATCCAGTCCGCCCGTGTGTCGTGATGACCGTGAGATCAATGTTGAGATCGTCGACCGTATGCAGAATTGCGTCAGCGGCGTTGTGTGCAACATCCACCAACGGACGGATCTTCATTCCCTCTTTCCCAAACCGGCCTACCACGCCTTCGAGGTACTCGTTAGCTTCGTCTCGGTCCAACGTCAGTGCATGCTCGTTCTCCTGAACGGTATGCGGGAGATATGGCGACGCCATCGTGGGAATTGATACCCCACGTAATGCCACGTACTCCACGTCGTCAGACGTGGCCACTTTACGCGCCCAAGCAAGACCCTCCTCGGCGCGGTCTGATCCGTCGAGCGGAATCAGAATATTACGGAACGAAACGTCCGCCGCGAAATCGACATCCCCCACCTTCATCCCATTCGGCGGTCGCACCAACAACACGGGCATCTTGACGTATCGAAGCACACGATCTGCGACGCTGCCAAGCCAGAAGCGACTCATGGGGCCACGACCGTGTGACGACATAACCACCATCGCGGGTTGAGTACGTTGGATGAATTCGATCAACGTCTTTGTGATGGATCCGGACACGACGGCGGTATCCACTTCGACATCCGCAACCTCTCGCACGCCGGTTGATATTGTGTCGAGGTATTCGAGCAGATTACCCCGAAACTGATCTGCGTTGAGTGGATAACCGGCCACCAGTGGTTCGTTGTCATACGCGGACACGAAAGTCAGGGTACTTCTAAGTTTCTTGGCCATCCGTATTGCTGGCGGCACGGCGGCTTCGGCAAAATGCGAGCCATCCAGTGGTACAACAATCGTCGTCTTGTTCATGATGTCTCCTTCCCAAATCTTTGCCATTAAGCGCACACGATGACGCTTTGTGTGATCATGCCGGCTAATGGTACGGGTTGGTTTCTAAACGGGGCGGCAAGAGAATCCGAACCTTTCTTCATCGTCTCGTTATTATTAATGATTTCTTCATGTCCATCTTTGTGTTGGTTTAACCAATCTTTGACATCGTATATGACGAGCATCTGCGCCATTTGGACGTGCGGCCCTTTGCCGGCGCGGCGTCGCCGATCCTTTAATCCCGATGTGTGAAAAACGGCAGAGTGAGAAATGAAGATATTAGTGGTCGAGGACGACAGAAAGGTCGCAGGATTCATTGAATTGGGACTTCGCGAAGAGGGTTACGCGGTCGATGTAGCCCGCGACGGGGAGGAGGCTACGCTGTTGGGTCACGTAAACGACTACGATGCAATTCTGCTAGACCTCATGCTCCCAAAGAAAAATGGCGTTCAGGTGGCCACTGAACTACGCAGGGAAGGACGCGCCACGCCGATCCTCATGCTTACCGCGAGGGACGCAACCGAGGATGTTGTACGCGGGTTGGATGCCGGCGCGGACGACTACCTCACCAAGCCATTCAAGTTCGATGAACTCCTTGCACGCTTGAGAGCCCTGTTGCGGCGGGGCGGATCGTCCCGGTTGGAAAGATTGCAGTACGGACCGCTGACGTTAGACAGACTACGCCACGAGGCTCGGATTGACGGAGCCCTTTTGGATTTGACACCAAGAGAATTCCAACTTCTCGAGCACTTCTTGCTTCACCCCGAGGAGGTAGTCCGCCGAACCGAACTCCTCGAAAAGGTGTGGGATATGCACTTCGATCCAGAGAGCAATGTGGTCGACGTGCATATCGGGAATGTGCGCCAAAAACTCCGAGCGGCGGGTTACGATTCCCTCATCAACACCGTTCGAGGCGTTGGATTTCAACTGAAGACCGCCAACCCAAATAGCCCTTCTTAAGGAATTCCTCACCAAGATTCAATGATTCTCTTCGCCGGCTGGAGGTACCCTCCAGCCATGAAGCTCCTCAAGAAACCAACACCAGCCAACGCAAGCGCGCATTCGTTCCTCAAATCGGTGGGGCCGGCCGTTGTGGCCGGTGTCCTGATCCTCGCTTGTGACAATGACAATACTGCCGCTGATGCCGCCGAGGCGCCGGGGGCAACGATCGAGCGAGCGATGACCTCGTCGGATGGGTTGCCTAGCCGAAATCCCGCATTGGCATCGCAGGGAGAGAGTCTGTTCACGGCCCGTGCGTGCGTGAGTTGCCACACGGTGGGTGGCGGGCGGTTGGTTGGCCCCGACTTGGAGGGGGTTACTGCACGGCGTTCACGGCAATGGGTCGTGGCCATGATGTTGAATCCGGACTCGATGCTCCGCGCTGATACGACAGCGCGTCGTCTCCTAGGAGAGTACATGACACCCATGGTGAATCAGGGACTCTCATCAGACGATGCCGTGGCTTTGTACGAGTATCTGGTCGTAGCCGGAGAAAAAACACAGGGTGCCAATGGTAACAATTGATGCCCGTAGAACGAAATCGACTCGCTTTGAGATACGCAGTTCAAGATCGACTTAACCAACAATAAGGTGAGACAATGAGCCGCAAACCAATTCGTTGGACGGTTTTTGCCACAGCGATAACAGTCGTCGTTGCATTTGTCATAGCATCGTGTTCCGGGCAATCGGGTGGGTTGGATGTCAGTTCCATTGCCCAGGAGCGCGGTCTTACAAATGCAGACGTCGTCGCTGCCGTAAAGACGTACCAACCAACCGGCCGCATGGATGAATATCTGATGTTCGCCTCTGGCGGACACTCCGGGCAGGTCGCCGTCATTGGCGTGCCGTCCATGCGTTTACTGAAAAGCATCGCTGTATTCACGCCCGAACCATGGCAAGGATACGCGACGGGCGCGGAAGAACACAACGTGTTGATGGAGAGTGGCCGTATGGCCGGGCGTGATATCACGTGGGGGGACACTCACCATCCGGCGCTGTCCGAAACGGACGGCGATTACGACGGCGGTTTCCTGTTCATCAACGACAAGGCAAACCCGCGTATAGCCGTGATCGATTTGCGCGACTTCGAGACGAAGCAGATCATTGTGAATCCCAACATGGGTACTAATCACGGTGGGACGTTCGTGACACCTAACACTGAGTACGTCATCGAAGGGGCGCAGTACGCGGTGCCATTGTGGACCGACTACGCGGAACTCGATCGGTACGAAGAGGATTATCGCGGTCTTGTGACGTTCCACAAGTTCGATCGTGCAAGTGGACGTATAGATGAACGCCAGACCTTCTCCATCGAGCTTCCTCCGTACTGGCACGACTTGTCGGACGCAGGGAAAGGGCCGTCCGCCGGTTGGGCGTTTCTCAACACCTTCAACACCGAGATGGCGACCGGCGGGATTGAAGACGGCAATCCGCCATTCGAGGCCGGTGCGTCACAAAATGATATGGACTACATGCATATCATCAACTGGGAGAGGGCTGCCGAGGTCGCGGCCGCGGGTCAGGTCCGCATGGCACGGGGTCAACGCGTCATTACGATGCAAACCGCTATCGCGGAGGGTCTCGTGTACAATGTGCCCGAACCCAAGAGTCCGCACGGTGCGGACGTCACGCCTGACGGTACGAAGATCATCGTGTCGGGTAAGCTTGACCCCCACGTCACAGTCTACTCATGGGAAAAGATCCAGGACGCCATCCGTAACGAGACATTCTCAGGCAACGACCAATACGGGATTCCGATCATCGATTTTGATGCGGTGATCGACGGCCAGCTCGAAGTGGGTCTGGGTCCTCTGCATACGCAATTCGACGGTGATGGCTTTGCGTACACGAGCATTTTCTTGGACACACAGGTCACCAAATGGCGGATCGATCCGCTGGAAGTCATCGATAAGATCGACGTGCACTACAATGTCGGTCACCTTGCCGTCGCCGAAGGCGACACGCGTTCACCGGACGGTAAGTATTTGGTCGCGATGAACAAATGGTCGATCGATCGGTTCAACGATGTTGGACCACTGCTTCCACAAAATTTCCAGTTGATTGACATCTCCGGCGACGAAATGCAGTTGCTGTACGACATGCCGATCGGATTTGGCGAACCGCATTATGCGCAGATCATCCGCGCAGACAAGCTGCAACCCATGGAGATCTATCCGAGCATCGGGTACGATCCCGCGACCATGAGTGCCGCCACCGATGCCGCGCAAGCCGGAGAAGAGCGTGTCACACGCCGCGGAAACAACGTCGACGTGTACATGACGGCCATTCGAAGCCACTTCAACCCGGAGCGTGTACGGGTGCGTCAGGGTGACACCGTCACCATCCATATCACCAATATCGAACAGGCAAAGGACGCAACACACGGGTTCGCCATTGCGAAACATAATATTCAGCTGAGTCTGGAACCGGGTGAAGCGCAAGTTATCAAGTTTGTTGCGGATGAAGCGGGTGTGTTCCCGTATTACTGCACCGAATTTTGCTCGGCCCTGCACTTGGAGATGATGGGTTATCTCCTCGTCGAGCCTCGGTAGCAGGCGGCCGCCCTTCCCGCGCACCAAACGCGGGAAGGGCCATCGCCGACTTCTTTACACCCCAATAAGACGAGACGATGGATACCATCAACAAGATCCTACAGGGCAGGCTGTCCGGTGTCAGCCGAACCCTCATACTCGTTGCCAGTCTGGCGTTGCTGCCGTGCATATTTCTGCCAACATGGCGAATCACACTGGCGGCACCGCAATACCCGGATGGCCTCGCGCTCACGATCTACCCAACGACGGTACAGGGCGACCTGCGTGAGGTGAACCTGTTGAATCACTACATCGGTATGCGGGAGATCGCACCCGACGAATTCTCCGAGTTTCGTTTCATTCCGTTTTTTATCCTACGCTTCTTGGGTCTCGCGTTGCTCGCCGGTATCGCCGGACAGATGACCATCGCAGTGCTTGGGTATTTGGATTTCATGATCTTCGGTGTTGTCATGTTATCGACACTGCAGCACTGGTTGAGTGAGTTCGGGCAAAATCTGTCGCCTACTGCACCACTGTCACTTGAACCGTTCTCGGCGAAATTTCTCGGGCTGACGCAAATTGGCCAGTTTTCTGTCGCCAGCGCACCCGCGTTAGGCGCCATATTCATGGGTCTCGCAGGCGCTATCGGCCCAGTCGTATTGTTTCTTGAATGGCGACGACATAGAACGTCGACGACCTGATGACGGCGACGTTTGCCTTGCTGGTCGCTCAGACCGTCCTCACCGTTGGACCCAACGGGGACTATCAATCGATTCAACGGGCTGTGGAAAGCTCGGCGGCAAACGATACGATCGTCGTCGAAGCCGGGATCTATCGCGAACATGTGGAAATCGATCGTCCCACGCCCAGGGGCGGTCATAGACGGCGGAGGCGAAGGTCGCGTGGTGCAAATCTTTGCCCCGGCAACCGTGCGTGGATTCACCATTCGAAGTTCGGGGAACGATCTCTCGCAAGAGGACGCTGGTTTTTGGATAACCCAGGCCGACGATGTCCTGGTACAAGAGAATGTGCTCGAAGATGTGTTGTTTGGTATTTACATCAAACAGAGTCGGCGACCCCGTGTGTTGCAGAACCGAATCACGGGCAAGGACCTGTCGCCAGGTCGGCGTGGCGACGGTATTCGGTTTTGGTACAGTGCAAGTGGACTGATAAAGGACAATGACGTCCGTCGGGTTCGCGACGTCGTCGTCTGGTTTTCAGACAGTACTCAGGTTGAAGGGAACACGATCGTAGACAGCCGTTACGGGTTGCACTACATGTACAGCGATTTCAACAGGTTTGCTGACAACCGATTTGAGCGTAACGAGGTGGGTGCATTTCTCATGTATTCACACGACGTGGTTTTTGAACGCAACACGTTTGCCTATGCATTGGGTCCGTTCGGCAAGGGGTTGGGATTCAAAGACACGGAGGCAATTCGGGCACAGTCCAATCTCATCGTCAAGAATACTGTTGGAATATTCTTGGACACCTCGCCCCACTCGGTCAATATCCATAACAGCTTTCGTGACAACGTCGTTGCGTTCAACGAAATCGGCATCTCGTTGCTCCCTTCGGTGAAGAATAATCGATTCGTGGGTAACACATTTCTG
>JAZDDD010000782.1:0-5143 GCA_036679545.1 Gemmatimonadota bacterium
GAACGCACGAACCGCTTCACGCTGACCGTCAGCGTAACCAACGTGGGAGACGGTTTTGGGCGCGCGGAGGTGGTCTTCTCCGCGGGACCTACCCAAAACTCATGCACCGAGATATTGGGACCAGGTCAGACGTGCGCCCCGTTCGTACGGGCGTCGGTCAGACCCGAGACCGCAATGATCAATGTCTTTGCAGAGCCTGGCAGCCTATTCGTGGGCTGGACCGGCGCCCACTGCTCAGGTACCAGCGGTGAGTGTGTGGTCCAGAACTCGGCGGGTGATTTCGACAACGAGATCGTTGTTGAGCCCCGGTTCGACCTGGTCCCATAAAACCGAATGAGGGCGCGCCCTGCGGCAAGCGGAGGAGCGCGCCGTCCTTGATCCGGTGAGTCGCGGTGGCGCGCATCAGCTCACCCTCCTCGGCAAGTAAATCAACGGTAACCCGGCCTCCCGCAGCAGCTCATTGAACGCCGGGATGTTCTCACTCTTGATCACCTGTAACTCGGTCTCGATTTCGCTCCAGATCTGGAGATAGTCCCCCGTTACTTCCTTCACGCCTGCGGTCACTGGGAGGTAGTACGCGCCCGCGTCAGTAGCATCGCTTCGCACGCGAGGCGATGCTACTGGGTTGGGCTTACTCACCTACTCGGTGTATAGCGTCCCCGCTCACCTGAATTGTTTTTCCAACCACGGATGGATCGCTGCCAAAACGTCTTTCCCACAATCTCTCACTGATCAAGGCGACGTTTGGAGCGTTCGGTACTTCCTCTGCGGCGGCGAACAGACGACCGTATGTTGGGTTAACGCCGAGCACATCGAAGAGACTGCGGGAGGCTGTGACCGTTCGTACACGCTCCGGTTCGCCATCGCCAGTGAGGTTCGATTGCGAAGCCACATAAAGCCCGATGTTCTCAAACGCGCTGACCTGATCTCGATATTCTGTGAAGATCCCCGGAGACATGCCGATCCGATCGTAACCGAGTCCCGGAGCCGCATGCCACACACTCGTCAGCCTATCGGCGTCCGGAAACGGAAGCGGCTCGAGCAAGATGCCGTTAACTACGCTGAAAATCGCGGTGTTGGCGCCAACGCCGATGGCCAGCGTCGTGGCGGCGGCAATTGTGAACCCCATCGAACGTCTTAGGGTTCGAAACGCATACCGAAAATCGATGATTAAACGGGCGAGCATTGCGTCTCCTTTTCGGGAACTGCGTTGTGTTGTGACGGGACGGAGCGGTTTGAGAACACGATCTAAAACTCTCCGTGTCGCGATACTGAATGCCTCCCTCCAGTACCACCGGCGTGCGTTTGTAACGGCCGTGGCTGCACGTTGCGCGTATTCTTCGCGGAGATCTCCGAGAATGCTGCTAGCAGCGGCGTCGCGAGGGAGCCGTCGTCGCAACGCTTGTTCGGGAATGCGTGGCGGCGAATTGGTGTTGGTCATGCCTCAATCACCGAGAAGGATGTGGTCGAGGTCACTCCAGAGGTTGTCGAGTGCGCGGCGGGAAGCTCTGAGTGCGTCGATACCTGGCGCGGTCACTTCGAACTGACGCGTTGGGTGGCCGCCGCGTTCGGAGTTGGCGGAGCCGATCTCCCAACGCACATAGCCCTTCTGTTTCAACCGATCCAAAACAGAATACAACGCCCCGCGGGACACGCGTCGCTTCGCTTTGGCTTCCAGCGCTGCGCTAATTCCTGGTCCATATGCGTCGTCATTGAGCTGGAGGATGGCCAACATGACCATTTGCTCGAATTCACCAACAAAACCGTGATGTCCCATGGCCTGTCTGAAATGTAGACTCAGGCTGAAATGTAGAGGGCAACTGGGTTAATGCAAGTGCGCGCGCCAATCCGACCTGCGTGTGCGCACCGTCAAGTCGTGGCGGGCGTCTGACGTCCGGTATCGCTGGTCCTTGCGGCAGGTGGTTGCGGAGAATCAGCTTAGACCCATCAGGTGTCTTCATTCAGATCGTATTTTTTTCTCAGCGAGGTGCTGATGTCCCGATGTCTTCGTTGCACTTTGGTGCTGATATCGCTCGTTCTTTTTACAACGAGCCAATCGGCCACGGCTCAAACACCCGCTGAAAATGATTCGGCCGCTGCGAAGGCGGCCAAAGATAAGTCGCTCCCACTGATCACGACGCGAACATTGGAGTTCACCACGTCGGAAGGCTCCTGGATCTCGCTCGACCTTTCGCCCGACGGTAGCACCATCGTGTTCGAGCTACTGGGCGATCTCTACACGTTGTCGGTGGCGGGCGGTGAAGCGTCGCGACTCACCAGCGGCCAGGCGTACGACATGCAACCGCGCTACTCACCGGACGGCCGGTACATCACGTTCGTGAGCGATCGCAATGGATCGGAAAACATCTGGATGGCAGATGCCGATGGTGGCAATCCCCGCGCGATTACGACCGACGAGCGGGAAAATTACATGTCGCCCATCTGGACGCCCGACGGCCAATACTTGATTGCCACGAAGGGCACGCAGCTGTGGCTGTTTCACAAGGACGGTGGTTCAGGAATTCAAATCACCGGTCACGCATCCGATGACGGCCCCGCCCAACCGGCGCACGTTGGTCCGGCGTTCGGCGACGATCCCCGCTATCTCTGGGTCAACCTTCGTGGCAACCTCGGCGGCGGTTTTGCGGCGGGCCGGTTGGAGGCGGGTACGTGGGAATTGGAAAGTGGCCCGCCACACGGATTGCGGAGTTCGGCGCGTCAACTCGGTTCGTATCAAATCGGACAACTTGATCGCGAAACAGGCCGTGTGCTTGTGCGCACACACGAGTTGGAGGGCGCGTTTCGACCGATGCCGAGTCCGGACGGCAGATGGTTGGTGTACGCGACGCGTTACGACACTCGTGAAGCGTTGAAGCTCATCGATTTGACGTCGGGCGATGAGAGCTGGTTGGTGATGGACGTTCAGCGTGACGATCACCAGGGCGGGGGCGCACGTGATCGCGACGTCTATCCGGGATCGGCGTTTACACCGGATTCACGCGCGTTGATTACGAGTTACAACGGCAAGATCATGCGGGTTGATATTCCGTCCGGCGAAGCCGTTGAGATTCCGTTCACCGCGCGAATCGAGCAGGAACTTGGGCCGCTCGTAAAGTTCGAATATCCCATCAACGATTCCGTCCTTACGGTATCGCAAATTCGCGGTGCACGACCCTCGCCGGACGGCGAACGAGTTGTGTTTGCGGCGTTGGACAGACTGTGGATAGCTGATCTTCCCGCAGCGGTTGGTGGACCGGGCGGGCAGGATTCGGTGTTCCCAACAATAACGAACGCGCAGCGACTTACGTCGTCCACGGATGTTGAACACGCGCCGGTATGGTCTCCCGATGGTCGCTATATCGCGTACGTAACGTGGAACGATTCGGCCGGCGGCGACATCTACCGCGTCCGATCAAATGGGAATGCTCTACCGGAACGCCTAACACCCGCGTCGGCCTTTTTTGACAAGCTGAGTTATTCGCGTGATGGGTCGCGTTTGTTGGCAGTCCGTGGCTCGAAGATGCATCGCATTCGGACGCTCGAAGACTTTGGCCGTCATTCCGGCGCATCGGAGCTGGAGTACGTGTGGTTGCCATCGGATGGTGGTGAGGCGAATCGCATTACATGGGTGGGGACAAGTAGCACGCAGCAAGGACGAAACGCTCCGCATTTTGGGCCCGATCCTGACCGCGTGTATGTCTGGGCCGGTCGTGAAGGGCTTTTGTCGATGCGGTACGATGGTACCGATCTCAAAACGATCGTGAAGGTCACGGCGCCGGGTGGTCGTCCCGGTCGCCCGCCACCCTCACCAGATGAAGTTGTTCTCTCTCCCGACGGGACGCGTGCGTTGGTTCGTGCAAATCGCAACGTGTATATGATCACCGTCCCACCCGTGGCCGGTGAAACACCCACCGTATCGGTTTCATCTTCGTCATCGGTACCCACGTGGCGGCTCACACGGGTCGGCGGTGACTTCGTTGGTTGGCGGAATGACGGTGAGGTTGCGTACTACTCCATTGGCCGCAGTATTTTCCAGTACAATTTGGCGCTTGCCGATTCGCTGATTGCGGATTCGGTCGCAACAGCGCGTGTCAGCGAAACGGAGGACGCCAACCCGGACGATTCGTCCGACGTCGCGGACTCATCGCAAGTTGCAGATTCCTCGGAAACCTCAGAACAGGACAAGCCGAGCGTTGCGTATGAGGCCGCGCGGATCGACATCGAAATCACCGCTCGTAAGGACAAACCACGCGGTACCGTTGTGCTTCGGGGGGCCCGTGTGATCACGATGCGCGGCGACGAAATCATTCAGAGGGGTGATGTGGTGGTGCGGGATAACCGTATCGTAGGTGTGGGGGCCCAAGGAAGCGTGACGGTGCCGGATGACGCGGAGATCGTAGACGTTTCGGGCAAGACCATCCTGCCCGGCTTGGTAGACATTCACGCACATACGTGGGTTGCGTGGGGCCTTCACCGCGGGCAAGTATCGCAATTTCTGGCACAACTCGCATATGGAGTGACGACTCAGCGGGATCCGCAGACATCTTCAGAAGACGTGCTGGCCTACGCCGATCTCATGGAGTTGGGCGAACTGATTGGTCCGCGGTTGTATTCAACGGGACCAGGGATCTTTTCGGCGGACAACATCAAAAGCCTCGATGATGCCCGTGATGTTGTCCGCAGGTACGCGGATCACTTCAACACACAAACGATCAAGCAATATCTCGCCGGCGATCGCAAAGTTCGTCAATGGGTAATCATGGCCGCCCGCGAACTCGGTCTCACACCGACAACCGAGGGCGGTTCGAATTTTACGATGAACCTGTCGCTGATGCAGGATGGTTACGCGGGGTTGGAACACGCGCTTCCCATCAGTCCATTTTACGGCGACGTTGTTGAACTGTTGCGATTCAGCGGTTTGGTATATACACCAACATTGATCGTTGCATACGGTGGGCCATCCGGCCGACAGTACTATCTGACGCACACCAATCTCGACGAGGAACAGCGACTCAAATACTTCACGCCGCATGATGAACTCGACAAGTGGAAGAGCACACAGTTCTACCGTGACGATCAATACGTCCATTTTCTCCACGCGGAGCAACTTGCGAAGGTCATGGAGGCCGGTGGACGGTTAGGA
>JAZDDD010000783.1:0-4029 GCA_036679545.1 Gemmatimonadota bacterium
ACCACCGGTTGGTGCAGCAACGGTATGAGTAATGCCATTGGCGCGTGCGACCGGAATGTGTTCAGACGCCGGATGCACGGCGGTTGCCGCGTCGAGATGCGGATTGTAGTCGCCAAGCTCGCGCATGTCGGACGTGACGGGCACAGCACCAATCTCCGTCAACCCCATGCGACTGATGGCATCAAACAACCCAGGGTACACTTCCAATCCGGTTGCGTCGATCACGGTTGCCCCGGTGGGAATTGGCACGTTGGCACCGACGGCGGTAATCAATCCGTTCTCGATGACGACGGTACCGGATTGAATCGGCGAACCGGCGAGCGTGATGATTCGTCCACCCTGTATGGCGTAGGTGCTCGATTGCGCTGATGCAGCTTGGGCGAGAAACACCACGAGTGCGCTGGCATACAAGAGTCCGTGTGTTAGGCGTCGCATTGGTTACCTCCCCGGAGTATCTGCGATGTCGGTAACCACGCGTTCGCGATTCCGCCCACCTTGTCGTTGCTTTTCAAGTAACGCTTCCTTTTCGTTTTCTAAGGCTTCGCGACGATCGATATCGACTTGCCGGTCGAAGTAGACTTGACCGTCTATCAACGTCATTTCAGGAATAGCATAGATGCTGAGTGGGTGGTCGCTGAAGATGGCAATATCGGCATCCTTGCCGACCTCGAGCGATCCGACACGATCGTCAATCCCAAGTTGTCTGGCGGGATTTAGCGTCACCAGCCGAAGCGCCTCCTCTTCGCTGAGCCCACCCCATTTCATGGTCTTGGCGGCTTCTTGATTCAGATGGCGCATTTCTTCGCCACTGTCGGAGTTGATCGAGACGACGACACCGCGATTGGTCATGATGGCCGCGTTGTGGGGAATCGCCTCATACGCTTCGACTTTGTATCCCCACCAATCGGAAAAGGTCGACGCACCCGCGCCATGCTCCGCGATTTCGTCGGCGACACGGTAACCCTCGAGCACGTGTTGCAGTGTTGCGATGCGGAAACCGAATTCCTCCGCCAAACGGAGTAGCTGGAGGATTTCGTCGGCACGATACGAATGCGCATGGACGAGACGCGTGCCCTCGAGTATCTGAACGAGCGCGTCGAGTTTGTAATCACGCCGTGGCGGGATGAGGTTTTGGTTGCCCTCACCACCCTGTCCTTCGTAGTCGGACCAATCCTGTTGATAGGCTTGAGCCTCCAAGAATGACTGACGAATGACATCCATGACACCCATTCGCGAATTCGGATAACGCGCTGGGGTGCGTGTCCGTTTTGTGTTCTCTCCCAGTGCAAACTTGATCCCCGCCGGTGCACCATCGAGTAGGAGTCCTTGGGCATCCGCTCCCCAACGGAGTTTGATCACAGCGTTCTGACCGCCAATGGGGTTCGCACTACCGTGCAACACATTCGCCGAGGTCACACCGCCCGCCAAACCGCGATAGATGCCCACGTGTTCCGGATTGAGGACATCTTGTATCCCAACCATTGCGGAGACGGCAACACTGCCCTCGTTGATACCGTCGGCAGCTATATGAGAGTGCGCGTCTACGATTCCGGGCATGACGTATTTGCCCGTTGCATCAATGACGTGTGCGCCCGACGGTGCCGAAATGTTTTGTCCGATCTGGGCGATCTTACCATCGCGCACGAGAATCGACCCGTTTTCAATCGTTCCATTGCTCGCCGTCAGGATAGTTGCGTTCGTAATCAAGGTGACACGAGCGTTCGTGATGGGGCCCCGGTCATTGACCATTGGAACCGGCGGCCCGTCGTCTACTTCCACCTCGGATTGATCCTCATTTCGGTTGCCACGTGGACCTCTCGCGTCGGCGACGGTCTCGGTGTCCGGGACGTCGTACTTTTGTCCGTCAACAAAGACGTTCGTTATCCGATGGTCAGCATCGAACAAACTGCCGCGGCTCACGATCACGTTGGCGATCTTGCCCACTTCCAGGCTTCCCAAAACATCGTCCACCCCGAAAATTCGTGCGGCGTCCAGTGTGAGTGCGCGAACAGCCGCGTCCTCCGGTAGTCCAGATCGGACGGCACGCGCCGTGTTGCGCAGTATTTTGGTTGGGTCGTCCAAGCCATCTGAGTAGAATGCAAACGAAACACCCGCGCCATGTAACAGGCTGGGCGTTGTGTGCGCACGATCGCGCAGGCGCAACGTGGCCAGCGGAATGTCGGCGTCCGGATCACCATCGGCATCCGCACGCGGCCAATCCAGTGAGACAAGAACCGTCGCGTTTGCCTCGGCTAGCTCGTCAATGACTGCGTACGCCTCGTGCGCACCGTAGATCACGGTGTTGACGCCAACTTCCCTACCCATCCGGATTGCGCGTGTGATCTCCCGTTTGAAAGTCGCCGGAAGCAATGTTGGCATTTGATTGGCGACGGCGTCGCGAATCGGTTCGAGTGCTCGATCGTATGTGGGACGTTCTTGCCCCGTGGGCGCGCGGTCGTAGATACTCCACGCATTGCCGTAATGAGCGGCGTCAGAATACAACTGTCTGAAATAGGCTAACGTACCCAAAAGGCTATTGGGGTAACCCGGGAAACCCGATCCCTTGTTGAAGTTCACCCGCATGGCGACCGGTGTCTTGACAACCATGTCGGTAGCTCGAGCACCCGCCAGGTTGATCAATGCCGCTTGGCCCGGAAACAGGCCACGTTCGGGGGATGTGACCACCGACGTGAAACCGGCGTTGCGCCAGTTGCTGATGCGGTCGTCCTCAGGGTCCAGCTCATCGGCGGCGTTTAGCCACGTGAATGTGGCTGGCCGATCTTCGGGCCCCCATGAATGTGTTTCGTTGGAGGCGTCTGCCCCTGGTGGCCCGCCACCACCACCCGGTCTGCGGCCACGAGGATTTCTTGGAGCCCGAAGTGCCGTTGGGACCCCAAGGTTCGAAAGACCGTCTACTAAACCGGGATACACGATGAGGCCGGTTCCGTCGATTTCCCACGCATCGGCGGGTATCGAGACATTCGCTCCGACGGCTGTGATCAAGCCGTTTTCCATGACAATCGTGCCACGTTCGATTGTCTGGCCGCTCACGGTGACGATCCGAGCGTCGCGGATGGCAAAGTGGCGCGGTGGATTTGCTGTCTGCGCGGCGGTCGGGGTGGCCAGCGCGCACATCACGCCGGCGGTCGCCACGAGCCCAATCCAAAGCCTCGCGGGGTTCGAACTCGGGAGGGACATATGAGCGCTCCTGTTGGGGTTGGTCTCAGGTAGATTGTTGGTCACCAAGATTCTGACCATTTCAACGTCATCACGTGCTCAGGAGTACGAACGTAGAGGACGATCCGTACGTTTGCCAGGCTCCTAATCCAACTTGCCGGGCCCATGAGGCCGTGGCCACATCTGCCTGTCATACGGGTTCAATGGGCTAGCGTTGGAACTCGGCGGCGCGCACGACCGTTGCTGGAACGTGTGATGTGTCTTTAACAACCCGTCGCCGGACGACGTTGGCCGGATGGCACGGGACGGATGGATGAATCAAGTTCCCTAAATGTCGTTAGCTCTCGCCATAGCCCAATCGCCCGGTTTGTCCGAGGCGCTCCAGCAACGTCCCCTCGTGGCGGCGGTCGCCCTCTTCGGCGCCGGTCTCGTGACGAGTCTTACTCCCTGCGTTTACCCGATGATTCCGATCACCGCGGGGATATTGGCAGGAAGCGCGGGCGAGAACCCCAAGCGGATTCGGGTAGTCGGACTCACCCTCACCTACGCGATGGGTCTCGCGTTGTTCTATGCGTTGTTGGGGCTGCTTGCCGGAATGAGTGGGACCCTTTTCGGGACCGTGTCCGCGAACCCATGGGTGCGTTTTCTTGTCGGCAATCTTCTTTTAATCTTCGGATTGGCGATGTTGGACGTCATTCCGGTATCGGCGCCCCAGAAGTTCATTGCTTGGGCTGGAAGTTTGGGTGGTGGTTCGTATCCTGCGGTGTTCGTTCTTGGCGCAAGTTCCGGGATCGTTGCCGCACCTTGTGGAGCGCCGGCGTTTGCGGTCGTGCTCACGTGGGTTGCGACCAC
>JAZDDD010000784.1:0-4108 GCA_036679545.1 Gemmatimonadota bacterium
AACAGGTCAACTACCGGACCCACCTGGCAGATGGGACACCGGGCCGTACATTATATAGGTTGTCGTAATCTGGGCTGCGGTTGCAGTGCCTATCAAGGAGGTTCACCATGTTCCGTCCCTCGCCTACGCTCCTCGGCTTTTCCGTCCTCGCACTGTCCGCCTGCGGTGGGTCGAGCCTATCCATCGACTACGAGTCGTACACACTGGACAACGGCCTGGAGGTCGTGCTCCACGAGGATCGATCAGACCCCATCACGGCTGTGGCGATATTGTATCACGTGGGATCGAATAGGGAGGAGGTTGGTCGCACGGGATTCGCGCACCTTTTCGAGCACATGATGTTCCAAGAATCGCAACATGTTGGGCAGGATCAGTTTTTCAAAAAGATTCAAGATGCTGGCGGGACACTGAACGGCGGGACCTCCTTCGACCAGACGATCTACTTCGAGGTCGTCCCTAAGAACGCCCTGGAGATGAGCCTGTGGCTCGAGTCCGACCGCATGGGATACTTGCTCAGTACCGTGACCGAAGAGGCGTTTGTCAATCAACAAGACGTTGTGCAAAATGAGAAGCGGCAACGCGTGGACAACCGGCCGTACGGCCATACCAACTATGTGATCCACAAATTGCTGTACCCGGACAACCACCCGTACAACTGGCAGGTCATTGGATCGCTGGATGATCTTCATAACGCAGCGGTCGATGACGTGCGGGCTTTCTTCCGCAAGTGGTACGGCCCCAACAACGCAACACTGGTCGTGGCCGGGGATTTCGATCGCGGGCAGACGCGTGAGTGGATAGAAAAGTATTTCGGCGAATTGTCGTCGCCCGATGTGGTCCCGGATCCTGAGCCGATGCCTGTGACCCTGGCCGAGACGCGTCGCGCGTTTCACGAAGACAACTTCGCGCGCTCTCCGGAATTGACAATCGCGTTCCCGACGGCCGAACTCTTCCATCCGGACGCCTATGCACTCCAGATGCTTGGGAGACTTTTGTCAGATGGCAAGGACGCGCCGTTGTACAAAACTCTCGTTGAAGATGAGAAGCTCGCGCCGAGCGTATCGGCGTTTCAACAAAGCAATGAACTCGCCGGTGCGTTCAGAATCCGGATACGGGCGTTTCCGAACAAGGATCTTGACGACGTGGAAGCCGCCGTCTTTGCGGCACTCTCCCGGTTCGAGGAAGAAGGGTTTACCGAAGACGATCTCGATCGACAGAAAGCCCAGACTGAAACGGCTTTCTACAACGGCATCTCCAGCGTTCTGGGCAAGTCCTTTCAGCTCGCCTACTACAATGAGTTCGCTGGTTCACCCGGCTTCATCACGCAAGACATCCAGAACTCGCTTGCCGTAACTGCGGAAGACGTGCGTCGCGTCTATGCAGAGTACGTCAAGGACAAGCATTTCGTACAGACCAGTTTCGTCCCGCGTGGAGGCGTAGAGTTAGCACTCGACCAGGCAACGCGGGCGGATGTCGTCGAAGAGGAGATCACCACCATGGAGGCGCCCGCCGTTGTCTTGGCGGGTGAACCGAGTTCGAGCGTCCAACCGTTGCCCACCACGTTCGATCGGTCGGTTGAACCTTCAAAGGGACCGCCGCCCGAGGTGACGCTCCCCGACGTGTGGTCTCACACGTACGACAATGGACTCGAGCTGTATGGCATTGAGCACACGGAGCTTCCGCTGGTGCAGTTCAATCTGACACTCAACGGCGGCATGATGCTCGACGACCCGGGCAAGGTTGGCGTCGCCAATTTGATGACCGACATAATGATGGAAGGAACAGCCACCAAAACGCCGTTGGAGCTGGAGAAAGCAATCGACGGCTTGGGTGCTTTCATCGGGATGTCGACCTCTCGGCAATCGATCGTCATCCGGGCCAATACCCTGGCATCGACGATAGAGGAAACCTACGGACTGATCGAGGAGATCCTTCTCGAGCCGAGGTGGGATGAGACCGAGTTTGAACGACTGAAACAGGAGACCGTCGAGACGATTAACCGCCAGAACGTCAACCCGGCGTTCGTAGCGTCTACCGTGTTCAACAAGTTGCTGTACGGACCGGAACACATATTGTCCAACCCGACGATGGGATCGCGTGGGTCGGTGGAATCCATCACCATTGACGATATGAAGGCGTTTTACGATTCCAACTTCTCTCCGTCGGTGACACACGTTGCCATCGCTGGGAACATCTCCCAAGCAGAGGCGATCGACCTGTTCGCGCCACTCGCCGATCGGTGGGAAGCCAAGGACGTGTCCTTCCCCGAGTTGCCCGAACCGCCAACGGTGGAGGAATCGAAAGTCTATTTCGTGGACATTCCGGATGCCGGACAATCGGAGATCCGAATTGGAAACCTCGCGTTGTCGCGGACCGACCCGGATTACTACCCGGCAACGGTGATGAACCACCAATTAGGTGGAAGTTTCAACAGCAGGGTCAACCTGATTCTGCGCGAGGAGAAGGGCTATACATACGGCGCACGATCTGGTTTTTCCGGCACACGCTACGTTGGTGCGTTCACGGCTTCTGCTGCGGTGCGCTCGAACGCGACGCTGCTGCGGTGCGCTCGAACGCGACGCTGGAATCCGTGGAGATCTTCAGCGACGAGCTTTCCAGCTACCGCGATGGTATTTCCGCCGAGGATCTGGATTTCACCAGGAATGCCCTGGTACAGTCCAATGCCCGGCGCTTTGAGACACTTGGCGCGCTGTTGTCGATGATCAATGAGATAGCGACCTATGATCGGCCGAATGATTACGTGAAACAGCGCGAAAGTTTCGTCCGAGGCCTAACACTGGAAGAGCATCGCGCTCTGGCGCAAAAGTACCTCGTACCGGAACGCATGATCTATCTGGTGGTCGGAGATGCGAGCACACAACTCGGTCGTCTGCGATCGTTGGGACTCGGTGAGCCGATCGTTTTGGGTCGGGACGGAAACAGAGCCGCCACGGAATAAGGGGAATCGCTTGATCGCCAATTAGCCTTGCGCGCGTGTTGGGTCGGAAGTTTCGGCAACTGCGAGGGGCGCCGGCTCGAGAGTCCTCTTGGACTGCCCTGTTTGGCACTCGGCCGGCACCCACGTCGCTTCATCAATGGTGGCACTCTCTTGAGGACACCCACCGAAGGATTGGGGCGATCTTCTTTTCCGCGGAACCCGACTACGGGCTATTCCGGCTGATGAACAGTTTCGGCGTGCCATTTGATGTGAATAACCCCCAGTACTGTTCCCATGCGGGGCCTGCCTTCCAAGCTTGATCGGCGTACTCGAAATAGCCGTAGCAGGCTGTCTCGGTCTTCAGCATTTCAAAATACAACTCTTGATTCGCCTCGGTGGCGCCCGGGCCGCTATCCGTTGGCCAACCCGTTTCCTTCATGCAAACGTACTTCCCCGTAGTATCCACCAACGCCTGAAGTCGATTGACCGTGAAAGTCACGCCCGCTGAAGGATCTTGAATGGCATTGTTGAACGGGTGGACAATGGGAAAAAGCCAATCACCACTTGCCAGCAGGAAATCACTGCAGTCTCCGGGCAGGAAATAGTCCTCGATCTGCTCAGCTGTGGTAACAGGTCTTCCTGTAGCCGATCTCAATTCTTCCATTACCGCCAAGAGCACGTCTTGAGTGTAGAAATTCCCGCCACAACCAACCAGTCCCTCATTCCCGACCCCGTATCCATCAACGTACTGGGCTGCACTGACTGCGTTCGGCACCTCCACGCCCCGTTGTGTGGCATCGAATAAAAACAAACCCATGACTACACCCTTGAAACCGACTTCACGCGCGATGCGTGGCACCTGGCTTAGCGTTCCGTCAGACGCGAAAGTGATCACGCCGTCAAAACCAACGGTCCACAAACGCTGGAGGTCCTCCCGAATGCCGACCTCCGTGGGGAACATCGCCAGGTTCGGGTTGAAATCGGTTGGAGCGTAGGCTATCCATCTCACTGTGTCGAACAAATCGAACATCCCGGTCACGCTCTGGTTCTGATCGAGCGAGATTCCGCACGTTCCTATGTTACACTCCCCACCGTCCCAACCCGCAAATACCGAACCCGCGTTCAGCGAGGCCGTGAGCGTTACGTCTTCGCCATTCTCGAACGACGCCT
>JAZDDD010000785.1:0-2514 GCA_036679545.1 Gemmatimonadota bacterium
AACATCGTGGCTACCGTTGAACGGAGCGTACCATCGTTGGGGACTTCGGTGGGCAGGACCCGAGGGTGAGGTGCGATTCGCCATACAAGTTCGCGTTACGGAAGGCGACTACTTCAAGACACTAGGTATTTCATTCGTTGAGGGCCGATCGTTCAAAAAAACCGACCGAATCGGAAGCACACGGGTGGCCATCCTCAACAGGGAGGCCGTACGTCTCGCATTCGGCGACCGTTCCGGGTTGAACGAGCGTGTCCAAGTTGGCGGCACGGAGTGGACGGTGATTGGTGTGGTTGCCGATGTCGCACTTACCGCGCAGGGTGACATCAGTCCAAAAATTTACCTGTCCCATTCACAGTTCGGTGACGATCGAAATTGGGCGCTCATTCAGACCGTATCCACCACCACGGAGCGACCGGATCTCATTCAACTTATTCGAGGCGAGCTGTCAGGGATCGACCCGGAACTCGTTGTTTATCGCCCGCAACTGATGGTCGACGTTGCCGCACGTCAGATCGCCCGGCAACGTTTCGCATTCACATTGATGACGGCGTTCGCGGCTGTCGCGCTCGCGCTCGCGGCCGTGGGTCTGTACGGCGTGCTTTCGTATAACGTGTCACAGCAATTTCACGAGCTGGGTATTCGTATGGCACTCGGCGCGCGCGCAATACAGATCCTGCGCATCGTGGCCCGACACGGCGCATTGGTGACGGCAATTGGTATCGTGTTTGGTTTAGTCGGCGCATTCACGTTCGGACGATTCCTCCAGTCGTTGACATTCAACATCAGCGTCACCGACCCAATCACGTACGCGGCGGTAGCGGGTGTGATCGTCTTTGTGGCGGGATTGGCGGTTGCCGTGCCAGCTTGGCGTGCTACACGGGTTGATCCCATAAATGCGTTGCGGAGCGAGTGAATGAAGGTTCGTCAGACTACAAGCTTCCTCAATTCTTTCGACCGAGTCCGACTGGCAACAACAGAGGTTCCGTTCATAAGCTCAATTTGCAATCGTGCACCATCGTACGGCGTCATGGCACGGACGTAGTCCAGGTTTACGATGTACGAGCGATGCACCTGGATGAAGCGATCCGGGTCCAGTCTTTCCAACAGAATGCGGAGCCGCGTGCTCACGAGAAACTTCTCGCTGCCCACATGGAGCGTGACGTATTCGTCTCCCGCAACGAGCAGTTGTACATCTCGCACATTGATGGGGACGATCTGACCTCGTTTTCGAACAAAAAAACGCGTCAGTGTTTTTGACTCGCCAATCGCCTCCTGCACGCGAGCCGAGAAGCGCCGTGACGGCATACTTGTCATACGCGGTTGTAAAAACCACATGTGGAGCCTCTCGGATACGTTCAACAACCTCCAAACCCGACACGCCCGGCATCCTTATGTCCAGAAAAAGGACGTCCGGTCGCAATTCGTTAACGAGCCGCACAGCCTCGGTCCCATCGTTAGCCTCACCAACACAGTTGATATCATCATGCTTTTCAAGAAACTGCCGGAGCTTACGCCGAGCCAAAGCCTCATCGTCCGCGACTACGACTCTCATCATCCGAACGCACCGGAGAGATCATCCAACGAACCGTCGTCGCTTGCAATATCGCTCGGTAGGGTGAGTGCAACGCAAAAACCTGCGCGTAGAGTTGTTTCGGTGCGTAGCGTGGCACCACTCCCTCGGTAGGCGACCTCGAGACGTTGTTGCAGGGATCGGAGCCCGTGACCGTAGGATCGCTCGGAAAAATCATTTGCACCGGCACCATCGTCACTCACGGTAACCATCAACGTGTCACCCTCGACCTTGGCGGTGATCCGAATGGTGCCCCCGGAAGGTTTCGGCGCAATACCGTGGCGCACGGCATTCTCGACAAGTGGTTGCACGCTGAATGGTGGAACCGTCCGAGCCAACGCGCCCGCGTCCAAATCCGTGACGATCTTGAGCCGGTCACCAAAACGGATCGCTTCGACGTCGAGATACGCCCGGGTGAAATCCCATTCCTCGCTCAGCGTGACACGATCACCCGTGTTTTCGTCTAACGCGTAACGGAGGAGGTCGCCCAAACGATCCACCGCACGGCTAGCGTCTTTTGGGGAATCCTGGATCAACACGGAGAGCGAGTGCAAAGCATTAAAAAGGAAATGTGGATTGAGTTGGCTGCGAAGCGTCCGCAGACGAGCTTGCGCCGCTACGGCTTCGGCGCGGGCCGCCACACGTTCCTGATGCCGCAATTGTTCTCTCGTCCGTAGCGCGTAACTCGTTCCCGCCACAAACCCGTATAACCAAAGACCCGTGAGGTACTGCCAGCCGAGGACGGCCGAGTTGCGAATGAGATCGATAGCCCGCGCCTCGTTTCCCGCCGCGGCCATGACGTATCCGATGCTCAGCCATGCAAACGCATACACCGATCCAACAACAAAATGCAACAAGTAAAAGGGCAGATGGACCCGTTCGGGCCACGGGAATCGACCAGCCAGCCACCACACCGGTACGCCAAGAAGCGCAGCACCCGCGAT
>JAZDDD010000786.1:0-3124 GCA_036679545.1 Gemmatimonadota bacterium
CAGTATCATGGCTAAGGCCTTGGCTGATCGCCTCGCCGAGGCGTTTACGGAGATGCTACACGCACGGACTCGCAAAGAAATTTGGGGCTACGCACCCGACGAAAAGCACACCAACGACGATCTGATACGAGAGGCGTACCGTGGCATTCGCCCGGCACCGGGATACCCGTCTTGTCCCGACCACACGGAAAAGCAAACCTTGTTCAGCCTCTTGGATGCGGAAGATAACGCCGGTGTCCACTTGACCGAGAACTTCGCAATGTTACCGGCAGCATCGGTCAGTGGCTGGTACTTCAGCCATCCAGAAGCCTTTTACTTCGGGCTTGGTAAAATCGGTCGAGACCAAGTGGAGAGTTACGCTATGCGGAAAGGGTTTACAGTTGAAGAAATGGAACGCTGGCTGTCTCCCAATTTGGCGTACCAACCCGCGGTGCCGGTTGGATGATAACGTATTCGTTGAGTTGCACACGTCCTGCCAAGAAGAACAAGATCGGCATCCACTACCGCGAGATTGAGAAGTAGCAAAGATGGCCAAAACACTGCGAGACCTATTGACGGACGAGCGGATTCACGTGATGGACGGGGCCATGGGTACCGTCTTGTACGGCCGTGGTGTGTTCGTCAGCGTGTGTTACGACGAACTGAATTTTTCCCAACCCGACCTCGTCCGTGGCGTGCATCGCTCGTACGTCGAGGCGGGCGCAGAAATTATCGAGACAAACACATTTGGCGCAAACCCCGTCAAACTTTCGAGCCACGGATTGGACGAACGCACCGAAGAGCTAAACCGCACGGCAGTCGAGATTGCGCGTGAGGCCGCGGGTGATTCCGCCTGTGTCGTAGGTGCAATCGGACCCTTGGGAATCCGTATCGAGCCATGGGGCCCAACAGGTAAAGACGAGGCACAGGCGTTCTTCCATCGTCAGGTACGGGGATTAGTGGAAGGACAAGTCGATGGATTCATCCTCGAAACGTTCAGTGACGTCAACGAACTGCAGTGCGCAATCGCGGCAGTCCGGACGGCATGCGAACTTCCCATCATCGCACAGATCACCCTGGAGGCCGACGGGAAAACCTCCTACGGCACGTCCATTGAAGCCGCCGCACTTGCACTCGCCAACGAACAGATCCAAGTCATTGGTCTGAATTGTTCGGTTGGTCCTGCAACCATGCTCGATGCGGTGGAGCGGCTCGCAGACGTTACATCCCTACCAATATCCGCACAACCTAACGCCGGGTTGCCACGTGCAGTTGGCGATCGTCAGATCTACCTTGCCAGTCCAGAATACATGGCGCAGTACGCTCGACGCATGATCGAAGCCGGGGCGCGGTTTGTCGGAGGTTGTTGTGGCACGACCCCGGATCACATCGAGCGGATCAGCGGCTTTGTTGCGAGTACGCAACCCCGCATATCCTCCACCAGTCTTGGGGTCGCGGTTGCCAAACCGGGTCGCGGGGTTGCGCCCGTCCCAATGGCAGATCGGTCCGAATGGGGGCGGCGCTTGACGGAGGAAGGCCCGATCATCGCTGTTGAAGTTACACCGCCGTCTGGTTGGGACAGCGCACCGTTAATTGAACACTGTCGGGCACTCAAAGACGCAAACGTGCACGCCGTGCACATCCGTACCGCGTCCCGTGGCCACACCATGGGTCCTCTCGCCGCCGCAATGATCGTCGAACGAGACGTGGGTATCGAGACCATCGCGCACTACACGTGCCGGGATCGAAATATGCTCGGGATGTTGCGGGATCTGATGGGTGCGGCGGCCGTTGGCACCAGAAATATCGTTCTCGATACCGGCGCGCCAGCCGGGACAGACCTACTGCCAAAATCCAAGGCTGTATTCGACATCGACAGCATTGGCCTCACAAACGTCGTCAACGGCCTCAACCGTGGTATGTATCCTGGTGGTGATGAACTCGGCGCACCCACGGAGTTCGTCGTCGGTGTAACAGTCAAACAGGCAGCGGCCGATCTCGATCGTGAATGTCAGCGCTTTAATTGGAAAGCTCAGGCGGGAGCGGAATTTACCATCACCGACCCGGTGTTTGACGTAGAAACGCTAATGCGATTTCTGACAAAAGTGGACCAACCCGATGTTCGATTCATTGCCGGCATCCGCCCACTACAGTCTCTACGCGAAGCAGAGTATTTGGCGAACGAAGTACCCTGGATATACGTGCCAACGACTATCGTGGAGAGGATGCGGACCGCACAACAGCATGGTGCCGATAACGCAAAAGAAGAAGGCCTTCGCATCGCGGCAGAAATATGCAGCGAGCTTTTGCCTAGGGTCCACGGTATTCACGTCTCAACTGCAAACGGAGAATTGGATCCAATCTTGGCGCTGCTCAGCGATCTGTCTGTAACCCAAGCTCGCTAAGGATGCGTCCAAACTGCGCATCGACCCGCTTATAGCCGAGGTTGCTGACGTAGACACGGGTGACGCCTAACTCAAAAAGCGCCTTGATTGATCGAATGCATATCTCTTCGGCCGTGGCACCCGCCGCAAATTCCCGTTTTATGTCTTCGACTGGAACCGGGAAAAAATGACCCAGCGTCTCCAATGTCTTGGGGTTCCCACTCCGATACAAAAACACGCCAAATACCCCCGGCACCGTCACCCCGCGTTTGGTAGCCTCATTGAGGAAACGTTCGACAGCGTTGAGATCGTGGTGTGAGACAACCTGGTAGTTAACCTGAGTCACCGGATCCGCGTGCGGATTTGCCCAGCCACCTAACGTCATGCCGGGCATGTCCTGTTTGATCGTATGCCGCAACTCGTACGCGTGTTCTACACAGCGCGCCGGCCCGACGTGTCGGTCCCCACCAAGCACCGTCAACGCTTCGAAGCCAAAGGACGATGCGCGTTTTGCGTACATCCTGCAATATGCCAGCGAATGTTTTGTGGTAAGAAACGGAACGATTTTGGATCGATCCACGTCCTCTCCGAGATTTGCCGTAAGATGCCCGAGATTTTCCTCTTCAGCCTGCCCAACGGCCTGATCTGTCAGAAAGACAAACGTATCCCGGCGGGCAAGACGTTGGACCGAATGGAACATGTCGATCCAAACGTCCATACTCTTCTCGTAACTCATACCCGCTCTGGGCGGTCGCAGCTCA
>JAZDDD010000787.1:0-2469 GCA_036679545.1 Gemmatimonadota bacterium
ACGTTGACCGTAATCGATGCAGAACCACGACGACCGCCCGCCACCGCACTGATCGTCGTGACACCAGGACTCACCGCCGTCACCATGCCATCGGCGGACACTGTCGCGATCGATACGCTGCCAGATTCCCAAACAACCGTACGGTCGATGAGGGCTGTGCCCGCAGAACCGACCAACCGAGCGGAGAGCGACGCCGTTTGGCCCGTTTCCAATATTCCCGACGACGGACTCACCGAAACGGACGCCACCGGTTCAATAGCGACCGTCACCGCCGCATCAGCCCGTTGGTTCTCCACCGTAGCAGAGATCGTGGCACGGCCAGATCCCACCGCTCGTACCTGCCCCGAGCGCGAAACCGTGGCGATTGACGGATCGCTGGTGCGCCACGCCACCGTGCGTCCACCGACCACGCTTCCACCGGAACTGCGCGGTGTTGCCCTGAGCTGCCCGGTCTCACCCACTGACAAGCTCAGTTGTTGCCGATTGAGTGCGACCGATGCCACACGGACCGTCACCGGGGCGGGCGGGGGCGGTGTCTGAATCGTTAACGTAACCGCGGATCGCACATCACCGGCGCTCGCAACCAATCGTACCGTCCCCGCAGCACGCCCGGTCACCTCGCCCAGAGGGGAAACACTGGCAACCGTTTCGTCCTCCGAAATCCAACTAACCTCCACGCCCGATATGATGGCGTCATCAAAACCGATGGCGGTTGCACTCAGGAGCAATGTTTGGTCGACGTCCAACACCGGTTCATCCGGACCAATGTCAATGCGCGCGATCGGCTGCTGCGTGGGAGGCAGCGGCGTGGCCGGCGCGTCTTCGACCGGGACCGTTTGGGTGGGTTCGGTAACGACAGGAGCACTGTCCCACGGTGCCAGTATCAACAATACCACACTACCGACAATCGCCACTCCGCCCAAGGCAGCGTAAAGCCCCTTCTTCGATTCTCTTTTCCTAGGTGCACCCACCAACGTAGCCGTGCGGTGCACCACCGCCGTCCGATCAGCAGCCATCGGCTCAACACCCGACCCTGGTTGCACCGGTGTTGGTGTTCGTTCCCTGGCCTTTGGGATCGGGCTTCTTGGTGTCACAATCTGTTTGAGAAGTTTGGCGCTTATACCTTCGGCCGCGAGTGTCATCATTTGGGATCGAACCGGATCGTCATGCGAGAGCGGTGCTGCGCCTAACGTCGTGATCAGGTCTTCCATGTGCTCACCGCCTGCGCCATCGGCTCGGGACAATCCGGACGTTTTGAACGAATGTCGGTGAGTTCTTCGTGAACGTGCCCGTACATCACTGCCATCACCGAGTCACCGTCGAACGGTTTCGATCCGGTGATCATCTCGTACGCCACAATGCCCAACGAATATTGATCCGAGGCGCCAGTCACTTCCTTCGCCGTACACTGCTCGGGACTCATGTACGCCGGTGTTCCAATTGCCGCACCGGTCTGTGTGAGGCCCTCGGCGGTATCCACTTTTGCAATGCCAAAATCGGTGACGATGGCCCACCCCTCATCGTCAATCATGATGTTCCCCGGTTTGACATCGCGGTGTACCACCCCGCGCTTGTGACCGTATCCCAACGCCCCGGCCACCTGCTGCAGGATGGCGGTAACCATGTCGATGGGCATGGGACCCAGTTCACGCATGAAGTCATCGAGTGGACGCCCGGGAATGAACTTCATCACGAAAAACGTCACATCTTCGTGGTGTTTGACAGAATATACGGGGATGATATTGGGATGACTGAGCGATGCGGCGGTTTGCGCTTCGCGAACGAACCGCTCAGCCATCGATTCGTCGCCACTGATGCTGGGCAACATCACCTTGATGGCCACTTTGCGATTGAGCGCCAGGTCGTGGCCCAAATACACCATCGCCATGCCACCTCGACCCAACTCCTTCAGCACTTCGAAATCGCCCAGCGTCGCGTGCCGCAGAAGGTCCAGCATCGACTGCTCCACACTAGCCGGTATGATCTTGGTGGCCACCGGTGTCATCCGGGTGGTGGCCGCCGTGGACAACGGACCGGTCACGTCCGTCCCGCATTCGGAACAGAAGTTGTTACCCACGAGGATTGCGGTGCCACACCGTGGGCACAGGGAAACAGTCGTCATCAACTAGCCTGAAACGGGTTGGGAGCGACCCCATCAACGAGCGGCGGGGTCCTCATTCAATATATGTAGAACAGACCGCACCCGCCGTCACCATGATGGAAAATACGGCCGCCAACGTTAATGGGCCTGGACTCAGATCCATAATGCGAAACGAAACACAAGATCGGGTCAATTCACTGCCAATGACCAACAATTCCCCACGTGATCTGGGTCCGAAAATCACCAATTTGCGGCCGGATTCCGCCATCAGCGTCCTGGATCTACATTTCCGGCCTATGAAAGCCTATGTCATGCGTGAGCACGGCGGATTATCGGTGCTCGAACCCGCAAACGTCCCTGCACCCGAG
>JAZDDD010000788.1:0-6340 GCA_036679545.1 Gemmatimonadota bacterium
ACCACGTATAATTCCGATAACGTAACAGACGCCAATCCGAACTTCTACCGCACTCGACAAACGCGTTGGTCGGCACGTTTCGAGGCGCAACGATACATCACGGATCATGTGAGGGTACTCGCGGGGTTGGACGCACAACGTTGGCGGTTCGAGACCCTTGATGGTGCAAGCGTGTTTGCGAGCGACATAACCATTGGCATCAATTCATTTGTAGGCACCAGTGGCGTAACGGACGTTACGTTTCGCTCCGGCATAGTGGTCGATACACGCAACGACGAGGTATTCGCACAGCGCGGTGTGTTACTGCAACTCATCGGATCAGTAGCAGATCCTGACATCCTCGGGCAGTCGTCTTACACACGGTTAACGTTTCGCGCACAGGGACACCAGCCGGTTACCGAGCGTGTCAACCTGTCGGCACGTTTCGTCGCGCAGGGTATGGGTGGTTCCCCCGGTTTGGGCTCGTTATATCTCCTCGACGAGCAAGAACTTGCCACGATCGGGTTTGGCGGCGCGGGTTCACACCGTGCGTTGAGGGAAAACCGATTCATCGGGCGGCACAAGTTCTTGTCCAACTTCGACGTTCGGTACGAACTTTATTCAATCCCAACACTGGTTCGCGTCACTGTTGTCGGCTTCTTTGATGTTGGCCGTGTCTTCGAGGGCGAGTCGTTCAGGCTCACGACGGCAGAACTGGAGACCGGCGGGGGTCTCGGTCTTTTTGCGCAGGTCGGGCGGGTAGGCGTTTTAGGGTTTACGACGGGCGTAGGTCCTGATGGAGTGGTGTTTGATTTGCACACTCGGTGGCCATTTTGAGCGGTCGCATGAATAGCCACCAAATCCACGAAATCCACGAACAAACGCTACCCCGCGTTTCGGAAAACGCCACGGAATCCGCGGAAAACGGCGTTGTCCAAAAACGAAAGGGCCTCACGAACCGGACACGCCAAACTTCGCCGCAAAAAGTCTTCCGTGGATTTCGTGGCATCACATAATCAGATCTTACTCAGCCCTGCACTCCTCTCGCATCTCGACCATTATCCCACGACGTCTGAGCTCGTCGATGTACATCTGTGGCGGTGTCACCTGAAATGACGGATGCACACCCCGCTTATCAATACGCCCGTCCATCAACATCTGGCCCGTCAACGACAGTGAATACCCGGTCGTGCGCATCATAGCGCTGATACCCTGTTGCTCGTCGTATCTGTCAATCAATTGGTGCGTGATTTGTGTTGCAACGCCATCACGCTGTCCAGTAACCGTTACCAGCAGTGCCACAAGATCACGTGCTGCTGGTGCGCGCAGCTTCACATTGGCAAGCGCAACAAAAACATCGCGTGGAACAACCGAGACACCTTTGACATCAACCGGTGCAAGATCCAACAGCCCCAGTGCACGCATCGGTTCCATGTAAGCTACGTGTCCGGGGTAACGAAGCGTCTTGTATTCCATCTCCTTTACCTTGCCCGCAAACTCCCACGGCATCATCGACAGGCCACCGGCCGTGTGGAATGCTTCGAGACATCCGACGGGATCGGGAAAATTGATGTGCTCCAACTCGCTCAGTGCGTCAACACGTTGTGGTGCGCTATCACGTAAGATCCACGCCCGTGTCGTGTAATAGTCAAGCGCACCCTCCCACATAGAGCTTTACACTGTCTATCGTGTCCAGCTGATTCATGAGGTCCATGGCCAAGATGTTTACCATGCCGGGCGCTAGACCACAGTCGACGACGACACCGACGTTTGCCGCTTGAGCTTGCTCGCTCAGCGATTTTTGCCGTTCCACGATCTCGGTGTTTCCGCCGAGGTCAGAGAAGTGGGTTCCGCCCTCGACGGCCAACCGCGCCATCTCGTAGTTGAAGTAGTACGGCAGCGCACTGAGAGCCACGTCGTGCGCGCGGATCGCGGCAGCTGCGGCAAACTCATCTCGGACATCCAGCTCGATTTGCGCGAGACGACCGGGTACGGCATCCGCAAGGAAAGGTGGCAACGCCACCGGCCGCGCGTCCGCGAGTGTTACACGGGCGTCACTTGTCGTTAGTAAGTCATACGCGCAAGCTGCGCCCTGCAGTCCCGCACCGAGCACCAGAACCCGCATATGAGCAGATACCCCTTCGTGTTCGTTAGTTGTTTGGCGATTCGGAAACGTCGAGCACTTCAAGCAACAGGAGTCGTTGCATCGCGTCGATCACGACCTCGTCAGGTTTACTTCCGACGTTGTGGACCTCGATACGCGTGCTTCGGTCGTTGCCATCGAAATGTGTCTTTGCCGAGACAACGTCGCCGGAACTCAGTTGCAATAACACATCGACATCAAGACGATAAACGCCCCAATGTTGCGGCTGCACTTGACGGATTTCTAGCGATACCGACCGACGCGCAGCATTGTACGACCAGGATACATCCATTTGGGGGTAGCCCGGTTGTAACAACCATTGCTGGAAAAACCAATCTAGCGACCGCCCTGCCTTGCGTTCCATGATGTCGCGCAGATCGGACGACAGGGCTGTGGAGTCGCTAAAACGCAAGTAGTACTCACGGATCCCGCGAAAGAACGTCGAATCGCCGATTTCCTGCCGCAGCATGTGCAGCACGGATGCACCCTTTTGATACGTATTGGCATTTAGGATCTGCATGTATTCGGTGACAGTGGTGTCGATGATCGGCTTGTCACGCATGTCAGAACCGAACACCGCATTTCTCATCCGCACGAGCCCGGCTTCAAACTCCTCATGATCTCCTACCGCCTCGAAGTACAACGGCGCAAAGTAGCTCGCAAACCCTTCGGACAGCCAAGCGTGATGCCAATCGTATTCTGTGACGCCATCTCCGAACCATTGGTGCGCAACCTCGTGCGCCAGAAGTCCGTCGCTCACGCTTTGAGTTGCAAACGCACGTTCCGAATAGAAAATCGCCGAACTGTTTTCCATGCCGCCGAAGCGTGTGGAAGATTGCACGTGCGCCAATTTTTCATACGGGTACGGGCCAATCATGCTTGAGTACACCTGTACCATTTCCGCGGCTCTTTCAAAAGCTTGGCTGGCCCCATACGCCGAATCTTCCGGAAACGTCCACACACTTTGCGGAAGTCCACTCCCTTCGCCGATCATGGCCACACTCATCCGACCGGCCCCAATCACCATGGTGTAAACGGGGATTTTTCTATCTTGGCGCCAATGCCAAACAGTGCGCCCAGTGCTCAAGGTGTCTACACCGCCCAAAGCACCGTTTGCAATGGCGCGCCAGCCATTGGGAACCTGGATGGCGTAAGACACAGTAGCTTTGTCAGACGGATGATCTTCGCTGGGAAACCAATGCCGCGCACGATCGGGAAAGTTGTCGGCAAACGCAGTACGATGACCGTGGATATTGTCTTGGATGAACAAACCGTCTACCGGAACGCCATGATAATGAATCGTGACCTCAAGCATGGTCCCGGGCGGTCCCCAGTGGGCCACACGCAACACACCGTCACGCACCTGCGGATGTTGGACGCGTGCGCCGTGTGGAACGACTGAATCCACCGTAAAGGCTTCGTCAAAATCCAGCACCAAGGGTCCTAAACCGTCACGCACCACATACCGTACAGTGGTGGCGCCACGAATCTGCGTGCCGGAGTCCGCGATATCCACAGCGATATGGTAGTGCTGAATGTCTTGATCCTGCCGAATACGGTCCACCACGACCGCCAACGGGTCGGCCAATTGAAAGAGAGCGAGCAATAACGACGTGGCCAAGGAATCCTCCGTTCAACAGTCTTGATTCGGCGCGGAAAGGGCTTAATGTAACGCCGGCCTGCCGGGCACCATAGCCGGACACGACACCACATTCTTGGAACCGGAGCACAATTCATGGACGCAGCGTCCAGTACGGAGCGAGGGGCCTGGGGTTCTCGATTCGGCTTTATCCTGGCAGCATCTGGATCAGCCATCGGGCTCGGGAACATATGGCGATTTCCCTATGTCGTCGGGGAAGGCGGTGGGGCCGCTTTCGTCCTCATCTATCTGGGCTTTGTCTTTCTCATCGGTGCTGCCGTAATGCTCGCCGAACTCGCGCTGGGACGCAGTACCCAACGCAACCCGGCCGGTGCATTTGCACACATGGCGCCAGGTACGCCGTGGAAAATTGTGGGCATGCTGGGGATCATCACCGGTGTGGGCATCCTTAGCTTTTACGGCGTGATTGCCGGTTGGACCGTGGCGTACTTTTTCAAAACGGTTACGGGTGCGTTTTCCCAATCGATGACCGCGGAAGAATCACAGGCCATTTTTGGGGATTTAGTGGGCAGCCCGGGACGAAGTGTTGGCCTGTTGTTCCTGTTCCTGGCCATCACGGCGTTCGTCGTCGCACGCGGCGTGTCGGGTGGGATTGAGTTGGTGTCCAAAGTCTTAATGCCGGTTCTGTTGGGTCTGCTCGTTTTGCTTGCGATCAGATCCGTAACACTCTCCGGTGCCGCTGAAGGGCTGAAGTTCTATCTGGCTCCGGATTTTTCGAGAATCAGCGCGCAAACATTCCCGTCCGCGCTCGGGCAAGCGTTCTTTTCGCTCAGTTTGGGCATGGGCGCAATGATTACGTACGGGAGTTATTTGAAAAAGAACGTCAATCTCGTAACCTCTGCGGGTATCGTTTGTCTATTCGATACAAGCATCGCTTTGCTCGCAGGGTTGATCATTTTCCCCGCGCTCTTTCACGTAGGATTGAGTCCGTCCTCCGGTGTGGGCCTGGTTTTCCAAGTCCTACCGACACTGTTCGCAGAACTTCCCGCCGGGCAATTGTTTGGCGCCGCATTCTTCCTTTTGCTGGCCATTGCCGCGTTGACATCCACAATTTCCCTATTGGAGGTGCCGGTTTCCTACATTATTGACGAGTGGAAGTTTACTCGTCTAAAAGCGGTTCTCGTCACGACCGCGCTCACGTTTGCCATTGGTGTTCCCTCCGCGTTGGCATCCGGTGCCGTTGGGTTTTTCTCCGACCTTCCAGGTGCGGCCCCCGACTTCCTGAGCCTGATGAGTATAATCTTTGGGAACTACTCGCTCACCATCGGTTCGCTCGGACTGGCAGTTTTCGTGGGTTACAAGTGGGGTATCAAAGCGGCGAGTGCGGAAATCGAAGCGGATGGGGTCGTGTTCGGACTCAAACCGGCATGGTCGTTTTTGATGAGGTTTCTGGCGCCGGTGGGAATCGCGGTCATACTCGCCTACATCGTGATCACGCGGAATTACTTTTAGGGCGACGACGGAGGTGGGAGCCCAGCCTTCCACCTCTACTCAATCGGTTCGGCGTATACGTCGTCCATGGCTGATTCGGGCGCGGGTTCGTGGTTCGCACGACTCGCAAGTGCTTCTTCTCCCGCATCATTTACCTCATCGACAATGAGTTGCTCGATAGTCGCGAGACGATCGGGGGTTACGCCGTGCTGCAACAAGTAGGCTTCGAACAGACCTATCGGATCTCGCTTGCCCCAATAGGCAAACTCCGCCGCGGGGATGACCGAGCGAGCTTCGCGCTCATCATGTGTTGCGTGACCACCCATTCGGAATGTCGTTGCCGACAAAAGAACCGGACCTTCTCCTTTTCTGCAGATATCTGCCGCCACTCTCGTGGCCGCGAATGCATCTAACACATTGTTTCCGTCGAAAGACCAACCCTTCATCCCGTATGCCTCGTGCAAATCATCGAATCCCGCCGGAAGATGACTGACGTTGACACGGGTACCGAGCGCGATCTGATTGTTCTGAACGATAAAGATCATCGGCAGTTGCTTCACTGCCGCGAAATTGAGCGCCTCATGCACGGGACCAGCCTTCGTGGCCCCATCACCTATCCATGTGAGCACGACAGCAGCCACGCGTCGGAGCTTGAAATAAAGAGCGATACCACCGGCAACCGGGGGTATGTCACCGATGTTGGAGATGGGTTGGAGCACGCGTTTGTCAAATGCCCCGACATGGCCGTCACGCCCCTTCGAGGGCGAGTCGTACGATCCAAGGTAGCCACGCAGCATGTCCGCGACGGACATGCCCATCTCACAACAGGCGCCGGCGTTTCGAATCATCGGTGCAACCACATCGCGATCACGATCCAACGCGTGTACCGGTCCAACCGTTGTTGCCTCTTCGCCGGTACTCAGCCACGCCTTCGAAATCACCCCTTGCATGACCCACCGTTTGAGCATGATGTCGTGCAATCTGGTGCGCAGCATCCCTCGATAGAACTCTAACCACGTGTGCATCGAGAGCGCTTCTACGACCGACCTACGCTCCAACACCCGAGACCAAACTTGGCCGAACTGTTCGACCAGTTCCGGATCGGCCTGCCAATCCAGATATTCAGG